>DOFS01000089.1 GCA_003523945.1 Nitrospiraceae bacterium
CATTCGAGCCGTGAGTGCTTTCCTGGCGCCGCAATGGACGGAACCGGTCCGCCAGGAACTGGCCTGGGTTGGTTCGTTGTTGGGCGAGGTCAGAGATTGGGATGTTCTTTTAGAATCGTTTCATCAAAATTTCCATGACTTCTCTCCATCCGAACAGCGTTCCTTTCACACGATTCTCAAGAATTTTGACGATCAGAGGTCTGTTGCCCGCGCCAAACTACTTGAAGGTTTAGGTAGCGACCGTTATCTCAATCTCCTGACTCATTTTGAAAATTCACTGATTCATTTACCATTTCAACCAAATCCATTCACGTTAACAGAGTTGGCGAGAAAAGCTTTTCAGAAAATTCAGGATAGGGCGAATACGTCAGATAGCCTATTCCGGAAATCTGAACTGCATCACACTCGAAGACTCCTGAAGCGAGCCCGATATGCGGTTGAACTCGCTGAGCCCTTGCTCGGGAAACGTGCCAAACGGTTCATTCAACAAGCGAAGGTCGTCCAGGATTTACTGGGATTCCACCAAGATGCGGTGGTTGCTGAGCAACGGCTCCTCGCCTTCAAAAATCACTCACGAGGAACCGGAGTAGCCTATGTCACGGGACTAATGGTCGAACGCTTACGAAATCAGCAATCTCAGGTGTATCAGCAAATCCCCAAGCAATGGCAAAAACTTGAAAAACGAGGAAAAAAACTGTAAAGCCTTACGCCCAATCTTCTTCAAACTGTTTACGTCTCCATATACCCGTTTAATGATAATGGGACGGAATAACCTTAATCAGGTACAATGCCTCTTAACTCATAAAAGGCATAATAGGAGATCTGATCATGACTCATCAGACAAAACCGAAGGCATCCAATACACCGGAAGTTATCGACAATCTGGATGACCCCAAATTGTATCTCAACCGGGAATTGAGTTGGCTGGAGTTCAATAAACGGGTCCTGGAAGAGGCAGAAGATCCGAGCCACCCCCTCCTGGAACGAGTAAAATTTCTTTCAATTTTCTTCAACAATCTCGACGAATTCTTCATGATCCGGATCTCGGGACTGCGCGAACAATTGTCCAGCGGTGTATTGGATGCCGCATTGGATGGAATGAGTCCTTCGGATCAATTAGGACAAACCCGTGAAGTTCTTCTAAAGTGCTTTTCCCGTGTAAGCCGGTGCTGGCAGGATGACCTGTTTCCCCAACTAGTAAATGCGGGCATCCGCATTCTCTCCTATCCAGAAGTTAAACCCAAACAACTGGCTTTACTCCGTCGATATTTCCGAAAGGAAATTTTTCCGGCCCTGACACCGTTGGCCTTCGACCCCAGTCATCCCTTTCCCCATATATCCAACCTCACGGTCAATCTCGCCGTGGTGGCTAAAGACCCTGACCGTGGAGAATGCTTTGCCCGCCTAAAAGTCCCATCGAATTTCC
The DNA here is from genome assembly GCA_003523945.1 of Nitrospiraceae bacterium. Taxonomy (GTDB): domain Bacteria; phylum Nitrospirota; class Nitrospiria; order Nitrospirales; family UBA8639; genus Nitrospira_E. The sequence goes on from DOFS01000089.1 coordinate 1,427, forward strand.
CACGGCTTATCAGGATTCCCGACGAATCGCAGGTATCCGAGGATGCACAACTGGGATTGGGATCTGCACCAGAAAGCAACAATTTTGTCTGGCTTGAAGATATCATCGCAGCCAACCTGGATTTATTATTTCCGGGTCTAATCATCGAATCCTCCTACTTTTTTCGAATTACCAGGGATGCAGATTTTGAAATCGAAGAAGATGAGGCCGGCGATCTCCTGGCTGCCATTGAGGAACAAATTGATTTGCGACAGTTCGGGTCTGTGGTGCGATTGGAACTGGACCGGGATATGCCGGATTCCATAAAAGATATCCTGATCAGAAATCTCAATTTAGCACCCTATCAGGTCTACACCTATAATTTCCGTCTCGGCCTCTCGAATCTTCTGGAACTCACATCCATTGATCGACCGAATCTGAAATTTCCACCACATTTCCCCAATATTCTGCACGACCCCGCATCAAAAGAATCACTGTTTTCACTCATCAAACGCGAGGACATCTTCCTTCATCACCCATACGACAGCTTCACTCCTGTTGTCGATTTCATTCGACAAGCCGCTCTGGACCCGAAGGTGTTAGCGATCAAACAGACACTTTATCGGGTAGGCATTAACTCCCCGGTGGTCGACGCCCTCATGGAAGCCAGACAAAATGACAAGCAAGTTGCCGTTCTCCTGGAACTCAAAGCCCGGTTCGATGAGGAAAACAATATTGAATGGGCAAGAAAATTAGAAGATGAAGGGGTTCATGTGGTGTATGGTGTTCTGGGCCTGAAAACCCACGCCAAGGTCTGCATGGTCGTTCGCCGGGAATCGGACGGCATTCGCCGCTATCTGCATCTTGGAACCGGCAATTACAACCCCATCACCAGCAAGTTCTATACGGATTTTAGTTTATTTACCTGTCAGCCGGTATTCGGGGAAGATATCACTGATCTGTTCAATGCCTTAACGGGGTATTCCAAAAAAGACTCTTATGCGAAACTCTTGATTGCTCCGGTGGGAATTCGAACGAATATCATCGACCGAATTAACCGGGAAATATCCCGCCAACAACAACATGGAGACGGGTACCTGGCATTCAAGGTGAATTCACTCGTTGACAAAGCCTCTATTCAGGCCTTGTATCGAGCCTCTCAAGCTGGGGTCAGGATTGAGCTCATGGTCCGTGGAATGTGCGGGCTCCGCCCCGGCATCCCGGGACTCAGCCAGACCATTACGGTCACGTCTCTCGTGGGTCGATTCCTAGAACATTCTCGCTGTTATTATTTTCGTAACGGAGGGCAGGATGAATTATTTCTGGGAAGTGCGGATCTCATGCCCCGCAATATGGACCGACGGGTTGAAGTTTTGTTTCCGATTGAGAATTCCACACTGCGAACCTTCATTGTTGAAACCATCTTACGTCCCTATCTGAAGGACAACATGCACACGCGACAACTCCAATCCGATGGAAGCTATACTCGCGTTAAGCCTTTGGAAAACGAAGCACCATTTCACGCCCAGGATTGGTTTATTGCAAACTGGAAAGGAAAACACACCAAACCGCCTTCACTCTAAAGACTGTGACTGAGCGGTGGTTTTTTCGTTTCAGGTACGCCGCCACATCTCCCTTACAATCTACTGGTGGCTTCATCAGGCATCATTAATCAGCCATCAGAAACGAATAACATTTCCAACTCCCTACCGACATTCCTCCTGATAATGGGCGGACTCCCACTCCCGCTCACAACTCTCACACCGCATTTGGATGGGCCGATGTCTGCTCTGTGACAATGCATGTGGGCCACGATCCCGCTCTTCTTCAAGGAAAGCGCTCCTACATCCCTCTCTGCGGCTCTTTCATCACAGACATGATTCAAAACCCGATAACCGGGGTCAACCAGAATTTCTGGCGACCGGGCAACTAATGGTCGAGAATCAGGACGACCCATTAATCCAATAAAACGACCAGGCTCTCTATCTCGTGAGTACGCTTAATTCCTCTGGTACCGCCTTGTCCTGCCGGGGCTCCATCCAAACAAGACTAGGCGACCCACCCCTCGTCCCAATAGATCCATGTCGTCTCATATACGCGACGGTTTCCTGAATGCGCTCCGGCCTTCCCCAATCACTCCAATGGACTCCGGTCAGATCCATCATGTGTAATTGCTGAGGAAT
>DOFS01000312.1 GCA_003523945.1 Nitrospiraceae bacterium
GGGAGTGTGGTCTTTCGTGCAAAAATCAGGGGAACGGGATTGAAATCTCCACCGGACTGACCGGAAAGCTTTTTTACGACATAGTAAACATACAGACCAATTAAAAATACTGCGCCAATCAGGTGCAGCCAGCGATAAGGGAGAAAGGCGCAACCAATTCCCAAACTAAATGCCAGGAGGAAACAACGCAAATCGGTTCGTACCGCTAGGACATTCAGCTTAAAGGTTGGTGGACGTCTGCCGTATCGAGAGAACACCAAAAGCAGGATCGCCAGGATTGGCAAAATCAGCGTACTCTGGGTGAAGGGAGCACCAAGAATCGCGCCAATTCCCACATCTGTTTTGGGAGCACCCGCAGTTAAAAAGAATGCACTAACAGGAATGGCCGTTTCCGGTAGAGTCGTACCCAACGCCGCATAAATGCTACCCACGGCACCTTCTGAAGTGCTGGTCCGTTTCCCCAGCCATTCAACAGCATTGGTAAAAACGGAACAACCCCAAAGGATGATCAATACCGCGCATAGGAAACCACCCACATAAAAAATAATGTTCATGATTCAACGCGGAAACGATATTCGGATTATGTGTAAGGGGAGAAAACGGTAGGAGTAAAGGTCCGCCCGCGACTATAAATAATTCAATTTTTCAATGACAAAAAAGGGATGATAGATAACAAAAGTGCGTGGGGAGTAGCAAGTGTTTCCAGCACAAAAAAAAATCCATGAATTTTTATGCCTGAAAATCTGAGGCATGAACTCCCAGACAGCATCTCATGAAGGGGGATCATGTTGAGTGTCGAAAATGGAAGACCTTTTACACTTTTCTTTCGGGTAAATCGTGATCTCTCTTCTTCGTCATTCCCGACAACCTTTGCTATCTAGGCTTTCCTTTGGATGGGTACCCGCCTGAAGCTGCGGGAATGACGGAAACAGGATAAATACCTGCCATTGACTACAGGGCAACCTCCATCTCCGGAGACATGAACCAGGGTGTTCTGTCAGTGTTGGTAAAATCTCAATTGTTTCTGACGGTGTCTGGCAACTGCATGTGCTGTTTACTTTGGGATCAATGAAGTAGGAAAGTCCGAGCGTTGCACAAACGTATCGTCCTGAAGGCACCCTGCACCCAAAACGAACAACCCTAGTTTTTCCAGATCCTCGCAAGTTCCCGCCCAACTTGGACTCGGTCGGTATGCCGGTATCTTCTATGCTTCAGGTTTTTCACAATTCGATTCACCGCGAAGCATGCACAACCGATAGCGAGAAGCGGCCGCCCAATAGATGTACGCCTTCTCCACATCATTCCATTCGTTGGTCATTCCGCTGAGATCTTTTGTCCCCCCGCGCCGGTCCACGGCCATCGCCAGAATCTTTCCGGTCTGGGCGTCAGTAATCTTGACCTCCATGCCGGCCGTTCCCACAAAGCCCGGCTTGCCGCCTGCGACAAGGCCTTTGACGCCGGTCAGGATTCTGGTTTGGGGAATTATCGACGTCACCACATCCGCCCCCGGACTTGAAGCCTCCGCTTCGGTAATGGCAAAGGTTGCACGCATGACGCCAGGTCCGGGTAGGCCCACAATGGCATAGTCTTTGGTCAAGGCCTCATGGAGGTGGCTATAGGCAAAATCGGTCAGCATTTGAAGATCCTCGGGAGAGACATCTTTCGTTTCTTTGTCTTTCCAGACCGCCACGGAATCAAGAATTATCCTGTCGTAGGAACGCCAGTCTGCATCTGGGTTGATGTAGTGAAGCAGGGCCTCGTGGTCACCCTTCCCTTCTGTGAGCATGGATTGTTCACTCGCACTCAGAAAACCGGTTTTGACCACGTCTCGCCGTTGTTGCGTGGCCGCGCATCCTTGTAAGAGGAAAAGAAGGATGACCAACATCAGGGTTGTGCGATGAACATTCATCTTCATGAATTTATTTCTCCTTTATGTGTAAGGAAAATTAGTACGTTGTACAGTTAAGAAGAATATTAGCTTACCAATTTTAGGGAAACATCCCAAATAAGGATATTCAGAGAACGTATGGTTCATGTCGTTCAATGGACGTCGCTACCAAGCCTCTGAATGGCCAACGTGTTAATCCGGGAGTAACAGTCAATAATTACAACGGACGCAAAAGAAATGTTGGCAGTAAAGAAAGTCCTTTTGGGTCTATGGCATGTGGCAACGGACTGAATATTTGAGCTATGCTGGCGCCATGTATTTATGGGTATATTGGGTTGGACCAGAACGACAGCACGGGTTAGCCTGCCCGTGAAATCTGCCCTTGCATATATGTCCTGTCGCGCGTCGACGCGCAGGGGGGAAGCGTGGTGCAGGCACTAGAATGGATCTTTGGCTTGGTGAGTTGTCAGGAGGGAGGAAACGCATGACCAGAGGTCGGGCTACATCCTACCCCTATCCGGTGAGAGATACTCGGGGATGGACATGGTGCGGGGAGGCATGGTTTCTCACGTTGGTGATGATCATCGCGGGGGTGTTGAGTCTGAACCCAGCGGTGGCTGCAACAGGGGAGGGGAGCCTGGAGAGGCAGAACCCCACGGTGCTGCGTCTGAGTTTGGATGATGCGATTGCCTTGTTTCTCCGTCAAAATCTGGATCTTCTTAAAACCAAGTATGGCATTGATACCGCCAAGGCCAAACGAATTACCGCCGGTCTGTTCCCGAATCCCGAACTCTCCATCAATACCCTCAGCGCGTACACCCAGGATTGTAACCTGAGTAAGTGCGGAGGAATTATGCCCGTGATTAGCCAACTGTTTCTGGTGGCGGGTAAACGCGGATTTCGTGTTGAAAGTGCCGAGTTCGGGACGCAATCAGCCGAAGCCGGGTTTGAAGATACGCTTCGACAACTCAGTTTTGCCGTGAAGGATGCCTATTATCGGGTTCAAGTGGGGCACCGCCTTCTGGAGGATGATGAACAGAGGTCCAGCCGGATCAACGGTGCTATCGAGAAACTAGGTGGTGCATCGGCAAAGACACAAAATCCGGAGGATTTAATCCGCCTTCAAATTCGAGCGGTTAAAACACATGCTAATATTATCCGGGATATTCAACAGATTGATTCGGACCGATCCGATCTCCTTTTGCTCCTGGCCCTCTCACCGGAAACGGAATTAGAACTGACGACGGACCTGACGTTCGAGCCGATCGTCCCCGATATTGTGGCTTTGAAGAAGCGCGTCGAGGATGCCAGGCCGGATCTTCGCGCCAAGCGTCTGCTGTTGGCCAAGCGCCGTTCAGAATCGAAGCTGGCGATAGCCAACCAGTACCCGGATGTGACGGTGGACCTCGGGTACAATGTCCAGGGACCTCAAGGACCTGACAACCAGCAACAATGGACCATCAATTTGGGCATGCCTATTCCCGTGTTCGACAGAAATCAAGGAGGCATCAAGGAAGCCGCCGCCACAGTGCATATTGCAGAAGCCGACCTGCACAAGACCCTGAATGAAGTTCATCACCAAATAAACACGGTCTATCGGCATTTAGGCCAAAGCCGTCTGCTGGTCGAGACCTACCGCGCGGGTGCCTTCGAGGCCAGCGAAGCTTTGTTCAATAGGGTGGAGCAGGACTTCCATTCGGGAAAGACGACGATTCTGCATCTGCTCGATGCCTTTCAGGCTAAAATAGATATTGATAAGGCATACATCAACGCTCTTTACGAATATCAACGCGATATCCTGCTTCTCGAGAGTGCGGCTGCTCAGCCAGTCAGCTAAAGATCCCGGCCTATGATGTGTTCCCAATCTTCCTTTTGTCCTTTTTCACGCGTTCGCGACCACGCAAAACCAGTGCCGGTGATTCGGTTCTTCCTGAAGTCATGCATCATCATGGGCTTTCTTGGCTGGCTGGAGTTGGGAAGCGTTGGTAGCGTCATGGCGGGAGAACAGGAAGACAGACATGCAGGACAGAAGCCCGCAGTCCAGCGTCTGAGTCTGGATGATGCGATTGTCTTGTTTCTCCGTCAAAATCTGGATCTTCTTCAAACCAAATATGGCATTGATACCGCCAAGGCCAAACGAATTACCGCCGGCCTCTTTCCGAACCCGGAATTTTCTATCAATACCCTGAGTTCCTACACCCAAAATTGCGAACTCTCTGATTGTGGAGCGATTAGCTCCGTCCTGAGCCAGCTGTTTGTCGTGGCCGGCAAACGCGGATTCCGTATTGAAAGTGCGGAGTTCGGCATGCAATCAGCCGAAGCCGGATTTGAGGACTCGCTTCGACAGCTCAGTTTCGCCCTGAAGGATGCGTATTACCGTGTTCAGGTCGCACGTCGTCATTTGGCTTTCGATCAAGAGACTCGTGATCTCCTCTCTCGTGTGGTGGAAAAAATGACGGATGAGTTACAAGGGATGGGCAACTACAAAGACCTTACCCGGCTCAAACTTCAAATGGTGGATGCACAATATGAGTTAATCCGTGATGTTCAGCGAATCGATTCCGGCACCGCCGACCTCCTCTTGCTCTTATCCCTCTCCCCCGAAACTAAATTGGACCTCACAACGGACCTCACGTTCCAGTCGATCGCCCCTGATATGAATGCATTGAAAACACTGGTTGAAGAGACGCGACCGGACGTTCGGGCCAAGCGTCTTTTGTACGCGAAGCGTCGCGCCGAATTGAAGCTTGCTTTCGCCATTCAATACCCGGATGTGACGGTGGACCTCGGGTTCATGGTCCAGGGATCCAGGGGACCTGACAACCAACAGCAATGGACCTTCAACGTGGGTATGCCCCTTCCCGTGTTCGACCGGAATCAGGGCGGCATACAGGAAGCTGCCACCGTCGTTCAAATCGCCGAGGCCGATTTGCAGCAGACGCTCAATGAGGCGCATGCTCAAGTTGA
>DOFS01000580.1 GCA_003523945.1 Nitrospiraceae bacterium
ATGGACCGGCCATTCTGGTTCTGGATGATACCACGGTCTATCTCGGACCCACGGATCACGCCGCGATTGATCCCTATTCGAATATTCTTATAAAGGTGGGAGCCACCGATGGATGATCCCATTCGCACGGAAATGATTAAGCACCGCTTGGTGTCTGTGGCTGAAGAAATGGGCGCTCGCCTGCAAAGGGCTGCCTTCTCGCCCAATATCAAAGAACGCTGTGATTTTTCCTGTGCGGTGTTTGATGCATCAGGAAATCTGGTCGCGCAGGCGGCGCATATCCCGGTTCATCTTGGAGCCATGCCGCTGTCTGTGCAAGCCTGTCTTGAGTCCTTGACCTTGGCGCCTGGTGATGTGGCCATGGTCAACGATCCCTATCGCGGGGGCACACATCTTCCCGATCTCACAGTGGTCTCGCCAATTTTTATGACAAACACCTCTCCTCCTACTCTATTAGGGTTGGTCGCCAATCGTGCGCACCATGCCGATATTGGCGGGATGTCGGCAGGGTCGATGCCGTTGTCACAGGAAATTTTTCAAGAAGGACTGATCATTCCCCCGGTGAAACTCATGGTTAGCGGGGGAAAAAATGACGACGTCTGGCGGCTGTTCTTAGCGAATGTCCGGACTCCAGAGGAACGCATGGGTGATCTCCAGGCTCAATTGGCGGCGAATCAGATTGGAAGTGAACGGATGCGAGCGATGGCTGAACGGTTTGGCATGCAACCGCTGCTCGCGGAAATGGATGCCTTGCTTCGTTATAGCGAACGCATGACCCGCCAGTTAATCAGCATGTTGCCCAATGGCTGTTACCGTTTTGAAGATGCCCTGGATAACGATGGATTCACCGAGGAACCTGCTGTCATTCGTGTCGCCATTATGATCGAAGATGAAGAAGTCACGGTCGATTTTTCGGGAACCGATGCGCAGCGGCCTGGTAGCATTAACGCCGTCTATCCGGTCACGTTGTCCGCAGTGGCCTATGTGTTCCGATGTGTATTGGGGTTGGATATCCCTGCCAATAGCGGATGTCTTCGACCGATTCACATTATTGCGCCGGAAGGCACGCTGGTAAATGCCCGTCGTCCTGCCGCGGTGGCGGCCGGAAATGTCGAAACCTCCCAGCGAATCGTGGATATCCTGCTGGGAGCCCTGGCGCAAGCCTGTCCTGATCGCATTCCGGCAGCCAGCCAGGGAACCATGAACAACCTCACCATCGGTGGATGGGATCAACGACACAACCGGCCCTTTGCCTATTACGAAACCATCGGTGGGGGTATGGGCGCGGGTCCTCAATTTGATGGGGCGAGCGGACGCCATTCACACATGACCAATACGCTGAATACCCCGGTGGAAGCCGTTGAATATGCCTATCCATTTCGAATTTCCCGCTATGCTTTGCGGGAAAAGTCCGGAGGAAAAGGTCGGCATCAAGGCGGAGATGGGATCGTGCGGACGTACCTATTTCTTCAGTCCGCCGAGGTGACGCTGTTGTCCGACCGACGGATTACCAAGCCCTATGGATTGGAGAGGGGCGCACCAGGAGAGTCCGGTCGCAATAGCCTGAGGCAAAACGGCGTTGAAAAAGATGTCAGTGGAAAATGCTCATTCCCCGTTGAAGCGGGTGATGAACTCACCATCGAAACCCCCGGAGGCGGGGGTTTCAGAAAACTCTGAAGCCGTCTAACCGAGACGTCTCTACAACTAATCCATAAGAATTTATGGTTCTGGTCTTACAGCTTTACGATGTGTGTCGGGAATCCCTATTGGGGATGGCCAGTCAAAACACGTTGGGAGGTGAATACATCACAATAGTGCATCTAACTCACGCGTCAATTGGATTTTTGGTGTTGCCGGATTTCGCCCCGGCAGGCGAGGCCCTTTTGTTTCGGCAAAGGGCCCCAAAACCAGTGACGCCCCGTCTGGCCTTTTTAGAGGGGACGGACGCAAGCATCCAGAGGGCGGACCAACTCGCGGAGCCTGTCCTGAGTTTTGGCGAAGGACTCAAACAAGGTCCGCCACCTGATAAGAGCGTCTTCCCTTGGGCCAGACGGCAGGCGTCGGACCATGAAATTTGTTGGCACTGCCAGGCATGAAAAGGTAGTGAAATGCCACTCTGTCAGCTATCGGGTTGACGGAATTCTGGGAATAACTAGAATGTCGGTTGCCGTAGAGAATGTTACATGAACAAGCTGTGCAAGAAACCTAATTCCAAAAATCTACAAACCGACTGAAATTCAGGCCACAATTCCAGGTGTAAAGAAACATAAGACCATGTCGGGTATCTTTATCTGTTATCGAAGGGAGGATAGTATCGCCTATGCTGGGCGGTTGTTTGACCAGTTAGCCGATCGCTTTGGAGAAGAGCGGATCTTTTTGGACATCGACACGATGAAGGTCGGTCTCGATTTCGTGGAGCAAATCGAAAAGGCTGTCCAATCGTGTGATGTCATGATTGCCGTCATCGGGAAGACATGGGTGAAGATACAAGATGAAGAAGGCCTCCGGCGATTAGACAATCCGGAGGATTTCGTCCGGGTCGAAATTCAGGCGGCGCTTGAGCGGGACATTCCGGTTGTTCCGCTACTTGTCGGAGGGGCAGGCATGCCAAAAGCCTCGGAGTTACCTGACGCCATCGCAAAATTGGGTCGACGGCACGCGATGAAAATGAGCGATGAGCGCTTTCGTGCCGATGCCACACGACTGATAGAAAAGATCAGCAAATATGTTACCAAGGCGGAACCAGAACGTCCCTTAAAACCGAAATCACTTCCCCCCCAGATCCCTCTGCCAACAGAACTGGAACTGCCGCCGCCATATTCACCTCCCCTACCTCCATGGGAAATCACCTAAGGGATAGTCCTTGTTCCCCAGGGGCGTTTTTGTATGGATTGGACCGGCTTCGCGGAGAGATTCCCTATGATTTCCTTATGGATATCTATCCGGTGACGAATGAGCAATACAAGATGTTCATGCTGGCCAATGGTTATGGCTCATAAGAATTCTGGTCGAAAGAGGGGTGGGCATGGAAGCAGGAAAACCAAGTAAAACGCCCGAAATATTGGACGGATTCCAAGTGGAACAAAGCCGACCATCCCGTTGTTGGAGTCAATTACTATGAGGCGAAAGCTTTTGCTTTCTGGGCGGGAAAACGATTACCTACGAAACAAGAGTGGGAGAAAGCCGCGAGGGGGACGGATGGTCGGGAGTATCCCTGGGGAAATATTTTCGATACAACGAAATGTAATTCTGACGAATCTGGTATTGAAGGGACCACGCCGGTCACGAAATATATGGAGGGCATTAGTCCTTCTGGTTGTTGTGATATGGCCGGGAATGTGTGGGAGTGGTGTGCAAGCTGGTATGAGCAATCCATCCACCGGCGTGTGATACGGGGTGGCTCCTGGACGAATATGCCGGGGATTCTGCGATCATCATTCCGGGGTAAGGGCAGCCCTGACTACCAGTATAAATATGTCGGCTTTCGTCTTGCCCAGGACACCCCCTAACCCTTTGCTCTTTGTCCTTTTACCCTTTTCTCTTTCCTGTTTTTCTGCCTTTTATTTCCCCAATCCCAATCAATCAGTAGGAGCGGCGGTGCCCTCGCCATCGAAACCCCCGTCGGGGGAGACAAAAATTCTTCAAACGGTACACGGCGGTCCATCAGGTGTCGGCCATTTTTCGAGAAATTGTGGTGTATTCTCGTGGTGCATTGGCCGCACCACTACAACGTGCTGCTTAAAGACTTGCTATAGACCATATCTTCATTAGAAAGAGTTTCCTTCCTTCCGGTTCTTTAAATCTCCAAAAACGGATTTCTTAACCCACCCTATTTACATTTCTTTTCCTTCCGATGCTTGTAATCCCAGGGCAACTTTACCGTTCCTAGGAGCTCCTCCTAGATCGTCAATGGTCATGCGTGAAACGAACGATAGAATTTTTTATTGATGAGACCCGGCCTACTGGGGTTAAAGGGTTAGAGGGTCAGAGGTGCTTTTGAATGAAAAGGAAAAAATCGTGGGTAGGCCAATGCTTATGGAAAGGTTTTTCGATAATAAGCATATCCAAATGGATACGAATTCTTGGCCAGGCATCTTGGCAAGTGAGTGAGGTGGCGCAGTTCAAGAGAAACAGTGAGGTTGATTTGTTGTGACTTTTTGTCGGGTGTGTTTGAAGGTTGATCTTCTGGCGTGATGCTTGCTTGATAACAATGTTCAAGAATGGTGTCAGAGTACGAATGGTTCTATCCCTCATTCTTCATGAACCTATTTGGTAACGATTTTGACAGATCACATAGAGAACAGCCACTG
>DOFS01000578.1:0-204 GCA_003523945.1 Nitrospiraceae bacterium
TCTGGGCCGGCTATTCTGGTGCTGGATGATACGACGGTTTATCTCGGCCCCACGGATCACGCCGCGATTGATACCTATTCGAATATGCTGATAGAGGTTGGAGCTGCTGATGGATGATCCCATTCAAACGGAAATGATGAAACACCGGTTGGTGTCCGTGGCCGAGGAAATGGGCGCTCGCCTGCAGAGGGCTGCCTTCTCGCC
>DOFS01000578.1:405-4011 GCA_003523945.1 Nitrospiraceae bacterium
CACCTGGGAGCCATGCCGTTGTCGGTGCAGGCCTGCCTCGAGTCGTTGAACTTGGCGCCTGGTGATGTGGCGATGGTGAATGATCCCTATCGCGGGGGTACGCATCTCCCCGATCTCACGGTGGTCTCGCCGGTTTTTGTAGAGGAAAATTCCCTCCCCTCTCTTGTAGGGTTGGTCGCCAATCGCGCGCACCATGCCGATATTGGGGGGATGTCGGCGGGGTCGATGCCCTTGTCACAGGAAATTTTTCAAGAAGGACTCATTATCCCGCCGGTAAAGCTCATGGTAGGCGGTCAAAAAAATGCTGATGTTTGGAGACTGCTGTTCGCGAATGTCCGTACTCCGGAGGAACGTATGGGTGACCTCCAGGCCCAATTAGCCGCAAATCAGATTGGCAGTGAGCGGATGCGAGCGATGGCTGACCGGTTTGGGATGCAACCGATGCTCGAGGAAATGGATGCCCTGCTTCGTTACAGCGAGCGCCTGACCCGCCAGCTAATCAGTGCGTTCCCCAATGGCTGCTACCGTTTTGAAGATGCCCTGGATAATGATGGATTTACCGAAGAACCTGCTGTGATTCGGGTCGCGCTCATGATCAAGGATGAACAGGTCACGGTCGATTTTTCGGGAACCGACGCGCAGCGGCCCGGCAGCATCAACGCCGTCTATCCGGTCACGTTGTCCGCAGTGGCCTATGTCTTTCGCTGTGTCTTGGGGTTGGACATCCCGGCCAATAGCGGATGTTTGCGGCCGATTCACATCATCGCGCCGGAAGGCACATTGGTGAATGCCCGGCGTCCCGCCGCGGTGGCGGCCGGAAATGTGGAAACGTCTCAGCGAATCGTGGATGTCCTGCTGGGGGCGTTGGCACAAGCCTGCCCTGATCGCATTCCGGCCGCCAGCCAGGGCACGATGAATAATCTCACCATCGGTGGATGGGATCAACGACACAACCGACCCTTTGCCTATTACGAAACCATCGGGGGCGGCATGGGTGCGGGGGTTCAATCCAATGGGGCAAGCGGCCGCCATTCACATATGACCAATACTCTGAATACTCCGGTGGAAGCGGTTGAGTACGCCTATCCCTTTCGAATTGCGCGTTATGCCCTGCGGGAAAAGTCAGGAGGAAACGGTCAGCACCAAGGAGGGGAGGGGATCGTGCGGACGTACGAATTTCTTCAGCCTGCCGAGGTGACGCTGTTGTCCGACCGCCGGATCACCAAACCGTATGGATTGGAAGAAGGCGCACCAGGTGAATCCGGTCGCAATCAAGTCAAGCAAGCCGGAATCGAAAAAGATGTCAGTGGAAAATGCTCATTCTCCGTTGAAGCGGGCGATGAACTCACCATCGAAACCCCAGGAGGCGGTGGATATGGAGTCAAGTAGAATCCTGGTCATTTGGGGAATAGCGACCCTACAATCATGAATCTTTAAATGAGAAATCTCATGCATGAGACTGCGTTTTCCTGCCTCATGCTCCTAGACAAAATCTCTCATGGAACCCATCAACAACCTCGTATCCGATTACATGGTCCTGATGCTTTTGCCGACTTGGTTACGACGAGCCACTACTCGACGGATCAATATTGCCTCATTGAAATTTAAGGGTGGATACCACCCCGCGCAGCAAGGTCGACGACGCTCGCCTGAAAAAAGCACTCGAACACGCCGACATCGGTAAGTTTCAGCAAGTGCTACAGAAGTCGTTTGAGAAAGTGTTGATTCCCAACAAGAAACCAGAGAAGAAGAAATGATAACAAGAAAATTATCATCTGAAGCTCCTTCTTTCATGTGGGTAAAGACTTTCATATTTTTCTTTTACTCTCAACGCAATCCCTCTTAACTCCATTAGTTACGAGTGTTCAGGTTCAGGCGTGATTGGATCTTGTTCTGGCTTTGCCAATCCCTTTGAAACGAGCCAAGTAAGAGCCGTCATTTCATTTTGTTCATCTTCTGTTGGGCTTTTGTTTTTCCCAATATAGTAAAATCCGCCATCTTGGCCTGGCCTCCAAACAGATATGATGCCTGGGTGTATGCGTGGTCGGCCAAAAATCAAATCACGGAATAGACGATCAATCCAAATATCATTCCGTATAGTTTGAATAAAACACGAAATTTTCTCATCCTCCGTTTGTGGGGCAATCTTTATTTCTTGTTTTACTGGTTTGGATTGTTCTTTTGATCGATAATCTTTTCTCCACAACCTCTGATTGGAAATTCCCAAACCGATTCCATACACTCCAAGCCCAACCAAAAAAGCCAATGGCCACGGGACATTATTTAGCCATGATATTAAAGTCATTAGTCCACCCCCACTAAGCCAAGTATAGAATCCATAGAAAGAGAAAGCTTGGTCGGCATGGCCATACCACTCCCATGCCTGTTTTAATTTATTGACCAGAACAGACCACATCCCGCCATTGTACGCTTTTCCACTTATAGCTCAACTAATTATTTCTTTTGCCAAGTATTGGATGAAAGCCCTTACACTGTTGAATATGGCGGCGGCTTCTTCCTCAGTATATGTGGCACGTGGGTGCATGACTTCGTTTCTCCATGCCACTTTGACATTAAATAAATAGCTTGAACACATGGCATATTTATTCTGGGCTTCCTTTTCATCTCGTGTTTTATGTGGCATTTCCCTAACTGCTTTATCAATCTGATCAAGAATAACGTGCCAGTTTTGCTCAGAGGCGAGACTAACCCCAAGTTTTGTCCCAAACTCTTGGACGGCTAACTCCAGGACTCTCATTAAATGGAAAACGCAAGCAGTACTCCGACCAAATGCCAAGCATATTCCGGCTTCCTCAATGTCATAAGTAGCATTCGTAAGTCTATCAAGACACTGTTGGCCAAATACCTCTTTTGATTTTTCATACAATTCAATTTTACTTTGTGGGAGATAAAAGAAATGTGGAGCTTGAAGTTCGTCCAGAATTCTTAGATGAATTTCATCAATATAAGAGACTAGTCGAGTTTGTGAGAGATTCTGCCTATGCTCAGAGAGATAAGCTTGAGCCAATTCGATATGCATAATAGACAATGGCAATTGGAGTGATTGGCAATGCTCTTTAATTGCACCCAGATCATCTTCCAGCGTATTGATAATATTTGGCTTGATACCACCGATTAACTTAAGGCAATGCTTAACAATTCCAAGCCTTGAGGTAATCATCACAAACTCTGCGGCATAAAACCGTAACATGCTTAATAAATTCGTTAGACCATTATTTACTTTTAAAACACCACAATTTCCCATGATCGTATCCTCTCAGGGCTAAGGTGTCCACATCAACTTAATCGCTCCGATTAGATACAAATCGTATCTAAAGGCCTATCCGAATCCTCTCCACCCTTTCCTTCGAAAATTGTTTTCACCGTTCCTTTGTGTTGACAGCACAATAGTTTTAAGGAGTTAGAGCATCCGCCCATGAGTCGTCAGTGGAAGGAACGGGTCTTGCTACTACTCTAAAATGTCATAGAAAAAATGAAGTCTCGCATTAAAACTCCCCCCAAACAGAGCGAGAGGATAAAGACAGTGCGGGCAAATGGATAACAGCGAGGTGCTGTTTTATAAAGAGCCAAAAAAAAGGAGAAGAC
>DOFS01000583.1 GCA_003523945.1 Nitrospiraceae bacterium
GCCAACTCTTGGTCTCAGGTAACCATGCGAATGCGCTGTCGACCGAACCGGATCCAGATAATCCCCCGTACCATGATGTGACCTTGATTCGCAGCGATGGGAGTGAATTGTCAATTTCCGACCAAATTCATGGTGGGAAGATCGGTGGATTACTTGCCCTGCGTGATGGGGATATTCCGGCAGTCCAGGATCGAGTGGATCGACTGGCCGCCGTATTGATCAATGAATTTAATCAGCAGCATCAGGCCGGATTCGGGTTGGATGGCACAACGAATAATTTGTTCTTTTCAGGGTTAACTCCTTCAGCACCGTTAGCCAGTGATCGGAATACGGGTAGTGCGCTTGGGAGTTCGGTGACGATTGCGGATCCAACGATTCTGACTTTTCAAAGGTATGATGTGACGTTTACAGGGGCCACGGCCTATTCCGTGGTGAATACCACCACCGGTGCCACGGTGACATCAGGGACCTATACCTCCGGATCCCCAATCAATTTTGATGGGTTGGATGTGGTGATCACGGGTACGCCGGTGGCCGGAGATGTGTTTGGAGTCAACGCGCAACAAGGGGCGGCCCAAAGAATTGCCGTGGCACTGACCGATACGGACAAGATTGCGGCGGCGGCTTCGTCGGCGGCTGTTCCAGGAGATAACGCCAATGCGTTGGCCCTGGTCGCCATTCATACGAATCGGCAAAACGATCTTGGGAATGCGACAATCAATGATTACCATACGGTTACGATTGGGGATGTCGGGAGTGCCACCAGAGAATCGGAGGTGGCGTTAAAAAGCAAAACTCTCGAGTCGGATCAATTGACGGCCTTGAGAGAAAGTGTCTCTGGTGTGTCCTTGGACGAGGAGTTGACCAATCTGCTCAGTTTTCAGAGATCATTCGAGGCTTCGGCTCGGATGATTACGGTCGCAGATGAATTGTTGCAGACCATTCTGGCAATGGGTCGGTAACCTTTATTTTCCCAACACTCCTTGGGATTGGGTGTGAGTGAGGAGAGTTCCGGATATGTCAGAAACGGAAGGACCATTGTATGCGTGTGACTGATCGCCAGCAGGTTGATGCCCTGGTCACGGCCATTCGAGGGCTTCGAGGGGATATCTTTGATAGGAATGAACAAATTGCTTCAGGCAAAAGGGTAAATCGCCCTTCGGATGATCCGGCCGCAGCTGAACGGATTAATCAATTCCGGAATGTTCTACGGACCACTGAGCGTCGCATCGCTTCGGTGAATGAAGGGGTGGGACGGCTGAATTTATCCGATAGTGTACTGGAAACTGCCGGAAATACGTTCCAGCGGGCTAAGGAATTGGCCATTCAGATGGGGAATGATACCAATACGGCGGTGGAGCGGCGGAATACCGCTCTGGAAGTTCAACAACTCATCTTAGGGTTAGCCGGTATTGCCAACACTCAACTCAACGGACGATTTGTGTTTGCGGGGAGTCAAACGCAAACCGAACCGTTTGTGCCGGGATCCGCAACGGGATCAGCCAGCACCACCAATGGAGGAGGCGCGAATATTGCTGTTTCTGTGGTCACAGCGTCGGCCTTGCAACCGGATGCGTATCAAATCCAATTTACTTCCCCCACGCAATTTGATGTCCTGAATCTGACCACAAATCAGACCGTCTCATCAGGCAATACCTATTCGTCCGGCGTGGCCTTCTCGTTCGATGGATTGGATGCCACTATTACTGACGGAGGCGGGCCCCCTGCCACTGGGGATCAATTTTTTGTACGAGTCGGCTACACCTACCAGGGAGATGGTGCGGGGATCGAGGTGGAAATTGGTGATGGACGGACCGTGGAAACCAATGTCCCGGGGAATCAGGTCTTTTCCGGGCCCACGGCGGATCTGTTTCAAAACCTTCAGGACTTTCATCAGGCCCTGGTGACTGATGATGCCCAGGGTATTCAAGCTGCCATCGGGCAGTTGGATCAGTCCCTCTCCCAAGTAACCGATGCCAGGGCTACGATCGGTGCCAGGGTCAACCGTCTGGATACGATCAAGGATGGTTTAGACCTGTTGAGTGTGAATACGCAAACGCTTCGGTCCAATTTTGAGGATGCCGATATCGCTCAAGTGGCTTCTGATTTAGCCACGCTGCAAACCACGCTTGAAGCATCGATGACCACACTTGCCCGTCAATTTCAGACGAGCTTACTGAATTTTATTAAATAGGGCGTGAGCCCGGCCAAAATTTTTTGAACTGAACTCGTTATTTGTCTTGATTGAATAGGCGCGAAATCCCTATGCGAATTATGGTTGTTGATGATGATCCACTCACACTTCATATGGTGGTCTATCGATTGCGTCAATGGGGACACGATGTCATTTCCTGTACGGATGGGGATTCTGCGTGGAAGGTGTTAGAACGAGGAAGCGTACCGAATGTTGCTATTCTGGATTGGATCATGCCGGGACTCAACGGCCCGGATCTCTGTCGAAAAATCCGTGGCAGAAACAATTGTCCTTATGTATACATCGTCATGTTGACAGGGCGGAATAATCCTGAAGACCTCATTGCCGGATTGGATGCGGGAGCCGACGATTATCTCACAAAGCCTTTCCGTTTAGGGGAATTGGATGCGCGATTACGCGCCGGGAAGCGAATTGTCGATTTGCAAAATGAATTGATTTCGGCCCGAGAAACGCTTCGAATTCAGGCGATGCAAGATCCCTTGACGCAAATCCTGAATCATGGAGCTATCGTCGATACGTTACTACGGGAAATTGATCGTGCCCATCGTGAGCATAAGCCTTTGAGTCTCATCCTGGCGGATTTGGATGGATTTAAAAATGTCAACGATTCCTACGGGCACGTGGCGGGTGATCAGGTCCTTGTTGAGGTCTCCAGACGGATGCGTTTTTGCTTACGTTCGTATGATGCCATCGGCCGCTATGGCGGAGAAGAATTCCTCATGGTGTTGCCCAATAGTGAGCCTGCACAAGCCATGCGGCTTGCCGAACGCATTCGAGTGGCGGTATCCCAGGAACCCTTTCGGGTTCAAAATGCTGATTTAACCGTAACGGTAAGCCAGGGGGTTACTACGTGGATCGATCCCTGTCCGATTCCCATTGAACGATTGATACAGGCTGCAGACGGGGTTTTGTATTTGGTCAAAAATAGCGGTCGAGATGGGGTGGAATTCGCTCATTTTAATATGCATGCGGACGATGCCTTTTCGCATGTCACCATTGCCCCAACTTCATCCAAGAAATAACTATGGCTTCCATTCTTTTGATTAACGATGATCCGGTTCAACTCCATCTCCTCGCGACGTGGCTCGAGCAGGATTACTTTGCGGTCAGCCGCTTCGTGTGTTCTGAGGATGCCTGGCGGTGGCTTCAAGAAGGACATGTGCCGGATGCGATTGTGCTTGATCTCCATATGCCGGGAATCAGTGGATGGCGCTTTTGCGAATTATTGCATTCCTTCTTTGGGTCAAGACAGTCAGTGCCTCCTGTCCTTGCCGTCTCCGCGACCTATACGGGTGTTGACGCTCAGGACATCTTGAGGGATTTAGGGGCCTCGGCATTTCTTGCCCTTCCGGCGGAGCCTCAACGCTTTCGCCAACAAGTTCGTCAGCTTGTGGAATGTCCTCCTAGTCCGAAGCGATCAAATATCTGGATGGTTTCGGCGCATAAGTCGAAAATTGAACAAATTCATCACATTTTTGCCGAGCGGGGATGGCAGGTGGTGGAATGGCAAAAGGGGAAGCAGGTTCAGGTTGCCGTGAATCTTGTACCCCCCGATATTGTCCTCATTGATGATCCTCTTCCGGATATGACGAGCGAAGAGTTTGGGATTTGGTGCAAAGGGCAATTTCCTCACGCCATGTGTATTGTCCTTGGTCAGGAATCTACGGTACCAAGACTCGTTCCTCAAGCGATTCATGTGGATGCCTTTTTGCCAAAAGACTGCGATCCATTAAACATCATTTCCTTATGTGAAAAAGGGCGCTGGGAACGGGCACTCGCGAGAGTGGAACATTTACTGGATATTCGGACTGATGATTTACGCGAATCCGAAGCACAATTTAAAGAGTTATTCGAAACCTTTCCGGATGTTTTGGTGATTTACGATCATCGGGGCGTGATTACCCACGTCAATGCGCTCGGAGCTGAGCAGTTAGGGTATTCTCCCCATGTCTTAATAGGGAAGACCTTTTCTTTGATCAAACCCGGGCCATCGAGTGAGGAATCGGGTCCCCCGATGTCAACCCCCGGCCGTGGAGGTCTGAGATGGCAGGAAACGGTTCTTCGCCAAAAGAACGGGAGCCACCTTCCCGTAGAGATGATGGAGCGAATGGTTCGGTTTCAAGGCCAACGTCAAACGTTCTTAATTGCCCGCGATTTGACGGCAAGAAAGCAGATGGAACAGGAGAATGTTGCCCTTGAACATCAGTTACGGCAGGTTCAAAAAATGGAAGCCATCGGTCGCCTGGCCTCAGGGGTTGCGCACGATATGAACAATATTTTAACCGCGATCATGGGCCATGCGAGTTTGTTCAAGGTACGGGGTGACGCTGGACCCCTATTGTGGACAGCAGGGGATGTCATTGAGAAAGCCGTTCGTCGTGGTAAAGAATTGACTTCGCAGCTCTTGGGATATGCCAGGAAGGGGAAACATCATCATGTGACGGTCGATACCCATGATGTGATTCAGGAAGTGATGAAACTGCTTGGAAGAACGATCCATAAATTGATCACATTTCGAGCGGATCTGTCGGCCACGAGACCTCATGTGGTGGGAGATCCAAATCAGCTCTATCAGATTCTCATGAATCTAGGGGTCAATGCCTGTGATGCGATGGGTGAGAGTGGAGAGCTGTTTGTGCGGACGACGAATGAAATCGTGACCCCGGAACACGCCTCACGTGTTCCAGGGCTCAGTGCCGGCGATTATGTGTTGATTCAAGTAACCGATACTGGAACGGGAATTCCGCCAGATATTCAACGGCACATTTTTGAACCATTTTTTACGACCAAAGAGCCAGGGCAGGGGACAGGAATGGGATTGGCGATGGTGTATGGTATCGTCAAAAACCACCGAGGGTACATCGGGGTGACCAGTTCTCTTGGGTGTGGGACGACAATGCGCGTCTATCTTCCGACGGCACTGTGTGAGACTCCCAAGACTAAATCAATTCAGAAGGCGGAGCCTTCTCACGGGACAGGACATATTTTGGTGGTTGATGATGAGAAGGATGTGGCGGAAGCTGCCCAGGCCATACTGGAGTTTCTGGGCTATCAGGTGACGGTCGTGTTGCAGGGGAAGAAGGCGGTGACCGTCCTCCAGGACTTGACGGTGCCTGTAGATGTCGTACTGTTGGATATGGTGATGCCTGAAATGTCGGGGCCGGCATGTTTTACAGAATTGCGAGCGATCCGACCAGATCTTAAAGTGATCCTGTGTACCGGCTATGATCGAAATCATGCCGTGCAAGATTTAATTAATCACGGTGTCGTTGGATTTATTCAAAAACCTTATGATATCGACGAATTGGCTCGTATCTGTCAGGTCGTCTTGGAAAATGACAATCCGGTCGAAACCTGTGCCACGGGGAAAACGTCCTAAACACAGGAGAATTTAAATGGATAGGATTCAAAGGGGTATCCCATATTTAGCTTAAAGGCCGAAACGTCGAATTACTTGGAGAACATACCATCATGAAAATTCAGACCAGTCGATTTGGGAGTCTGGATGTGTCGGACAACACGATTTTGACCTTCCCTGCTGGACTTGTAGGTTTCCCGGCTTGCCGGCGATATGTGGTGCTTGACCCGCCAGAGGATGCCGACTATCAATGGTTCCAATCTGTGGATGAACCAAGCTTAGCTTTTGTGATCATGGACGTGTCCCTGTTGCAACCGGATTTCCGCACCAACTTATCCGAAGAGGGTTTGGCGGAACTCGAGATAATACCCACCGATTCGGTTTCAATCATGGCCGTTGTCACCATCCCCTCTGATCGGCCGGAACAGGCGACAGCGAATCTTCGTGCACCTCTGTTCGTAAATTTACGAACCAGACAAGGGAAACAACTGATTCTCCATGAATCCATCCCCTTGCGCTATCCATTATTTCAAAACTTTGTCGATTGCGAATTGCACCCTGAGGGGGCAAAAGAGGCTGCATCAGTGTAATAAATGGGCGTACACTATCGTTTTCAGGGGGTTGCCATGTGTAATTGGTTTTTGATGTAAAGACAATTCTTCTACATGTGAGTTTCACCTCAAAGCCAAGGAAGGCACCATGCTCATACTTACCAGAAAAATTGATGAAGCAATTCGAGTGGGAGAAGATATTCGAATTGTCCTAGTCCAAATAAAAGGCGGCCAGGTGCGCCTTGGGATTGAATGCCCTCCGCATGTCCGTGTTCTTCGGGAAGAGTTATATGAAGCTGTCCGGCAAGAAAACCTGAATGCCGTATCCTCAGATCCAAAGCATCTGGCCAGTCTACCCCGTCAGAAAAGGCCTGAGTCTAAACCTACCAAACAATCCTAAGCACACCAGACTCCTGTAAGGGGTCCATCCTGGTGAGCCGGTGAGCATTGGCTGAAATGTCAATTCTCCTGGTTTGAGCGAGGCCATACATAGTCGAGGTCAATGAAGCCGGTCCCATCTGACCAAAGGTGGAGTGGAGCTTCATACCCGAAGCGGCGGCATTGATCCGTGCCAAAGTTCGTAGCCTAACCCGGCTTCACTGGCTTCTTATTTCCGGCCTTCAAAAACCCTGTCCTTCGCCCGGCAAATATTTCCTGCTTTGTCAGCAAGGAATTCCTAGTCGGTAAAATTCTTTCAAATAACCCTGAAAACGGCTTTATTGGGAACTGAAACCCTGCCGTTTGACCTTGCACTATATGGCATAAAACTTGAACTTCTTTTCTTTGTTGATAGAAAGGACTGCACGATCTGACGTGCACGTCCGAATGCCGTTGATCGAGATAGAGCGCGTATCGATATGGACTATTCTCAGAAATTTTGTGATCTGTTCTTTCAGGCCCTTCGTATTCGTCTGGTTGAAGAACGGATCATCGAACTCTATCCCAGCGATGGGATTCAAAGTCCTGTGCATTTATCGATTGGACAGGAGGCTGTAGCGGTAGGGGTGTGTCGGGATCTGAGAAAAACAGATCTGGTCTTTTGTACTTACCGTAGTCATGCCTTTTACCTGGCTAAAGGGGGAAGTTTGGCGGAAATGTTTGCCGAGCTGTATGGAAAAATAACCGGGTGTGCTCGGGGAAAAGCAGGTTCCATGCATTTAGCGGCTCCCGATGTGGGGATGATGGGTGCATCGGCGGTTGTGGCCAGTACGATCCCCCATGCAGTCGGAGCGGCGTTGGCCGCAAAACGCCTGGGTCATGATCAGGTGGTGGTCGGGGTGTTTGGAGACGGAGCCACCGAAGAGGGCGTTTATCACGAATCGTTGAACTTCGCTGTTCTTCATCGATTGCCGGTGGTGTTTTTGTGTGAGAACAATGGATTAGCGGTACATTCCCCGCAAAAGGCCAGACAGGGGTACGACATTCTTGACCATGCCCGGGCCTACGGCCTCCCGGTGTATCACATCGCCGAAGGATATGATTTGGTAAAGGTGGCGGATACGATGTCGGACATTATTCAACGTGTTCGGTCAACACGCGAACCAGTCTTTGTTGAGATTCGGACCTACCGGTACAAAGAACATGTCGGTCCGGGCGAAGACTTCGTAAGTGGGTACCGCTCAAAGGAGGAATGGTTGGATTGGAAACAACAGGATCCTCTTGAACAGCAGGTTGCCCTAATTAAAACGATTCGCCCGGCCATCCTGAAAGAAATTGACGAAGCGATATATTTTGCTATGAGCAGTCCATTTCCCCCGGTGGAGGAATTACTTCGTGATGTCGTGTAATTCCGCCGTAGCCTCTTTTGTGAACGGCCAGGCGGTGCCGGGCCTTCGTGCCGAGGCAGGCACGGAGGTCATGAGTTACCGGGATGCCCTGCATTGGACAATGCGTGACGCCTTACAGCGTCATGATTCGGTGGTCATCATGGGACAGGGTGTGGATGACCACAAAGGGATCTTTGGCTCCACCACAGGATTGGCGAAGGAGTTTGGGACGGATCGAGTGATGGATACCCCGCTTGCAGAAGAAGGCATGACAGGGGTAGCCATTGGAGCGGCGTTAAATGGGCTGTATCCAATTCAGACCCATATTCGTGCCGATTTTTCCTTGTTAGCGATGAATCAGATTATTAATTTGGCGGCCAAGTATAAGTATATGTTCGGTGGCCGGTTCGACGTACCCATGTTGATTCGCTTGATTGTGGGGCGAAGCTGGGGGCAAGGCGCGCAACATTCACAGAGTCTCCAATCACTCTTTGCGCATATCCCTGGATTACAGGTCGTGATGCCCTCGAGCTCGCAAACGATTCTCGACACTTATCCGGCGGTGATTGACCGCTACCGGGGTCCCGTCATTTCCTTGGAACACCGGTTAATGTATGACCTGGAATTTTATGTCTATCCTATATCCATAAAACAAGAGATCGACCCGTTTGGGTCTCGGTTGGTACGGCAGGGGGAGGCGATAACCATTGTGGCTACTTCCATTATGGTGTTGGAAGCCTTGAGAGCAGCCGAGCATCTGGCCCGGCTGGCCGATATTCAATGCGAGGTGATCGATTTGCATTGCGTGTCCGGTCCTGACTGGGATTTGGTCATGCGGAGTGTTGAAAAAACCGGACGGTTGGTTGTGGCGGACACGAGTTGGCGGGAATACGGTGTATGTGCAGAGGTCTGCCGAATCGTGGCCGAACGAAATCCCGGTTGTTTAAAGACACCGGTGGTGACGTTGGGAATGCAGCCAGCTCCCTGTCCCACAGCCAAGTGCTTGGAAGACCTGTTTTATCCTGATTTGCGACAGCTTGTGGATGTGCTGGCAACTGCCGTGACTGGGAAGCAGGGGCATGGTGTGCCATTGCCCGATACTCAATCAATGGCTGATGTGTATAAACGGTTCAAAGGCCCTTTTTAAGAAGAATTGTCGGACCACCTCATCAAAGGAACGCGACGATGAAAGTGCTAATTACCGGAATTTCAGGAATGGTGGGCAGTCATTTAGCGGAGTATATCCTTACGGATCATCCGGACGTGGATCTTCATGGAGTAATTCGATGGCGAACTCCTCTTGACCATCTTGTTGCCATCAAGGAACGAATTACCCTGCATTGTGCCGATCTTCGTGACTTGAATTCGCTGATTGTGGTGATTAAAAAAGTGAAACCCGATTGGATTTTTCATTTGGCTGCCCAATCTTTCGTCACAACGAGTTTTGATGCGCCGGTCGACACGCTGTCCACCAATGTGATTGGAACGACGAATCTTCTCGACGCGCTTCGCATTACCGGAGTCGATGCCAAGGTTCATGTCTGTAGTTCCTCCGAAGTCTACGGTCAAGTGTTGGCAAATGAAGTCCCCATTTCAGAGTCCAACCCTTTTCGTCCGGCGAGCCCCTATGCGGTGTCCAAAGTCGGGGAAGACATGATTGCCTTTCAATACTTTCTCTCCTATGGCATTCGAACCGTGCGCACCAGGATGTTTACCCATACCGGTCCCCGGCGAGGCGATGTGTTTGCCGAAAGTGCTTATGCCAAGCAAATTGTCGAGGTGGAATATGGGCTTCGAAAAAATCCCATCCGGGTGGGAAATTTAGACAGCATTCGGACATTTGCGGATGTGCGCGATGCCGTGCGGGCCTACTGGGTGCTGATGGAACAGTGTCCGGCTGGGGAAGTTTACAATATCGGAGGTGCCCGTACCATGACACTCCGGGACATGCTCGAGATTCTCAAAGGGATGGCAACCTGTCGTATCGAACATGTGGTGGATCCGGCTCTGTTGCGTCCTTCGGATGTCACGCTGCAGATCCCTGATACCTCGAAATTCAAAAAGGCGACTGGATGGGAGCCTCGTATTCCCTTTGAAGAAACCTTAAAAAATATTCTGGACTTTTATCGAACACGTTATCATAAGAGGAGCAAGGCTGCGTGATTATTACCAAGACCCCATATCGAATCTCATTTTTTGGCGGAGGAACGGATTACCCTTCCTGGTATTCCGAACATGGGGGTGCGGTGTTGAGTACCAGCATTGACAAGTATTGTTACTTAACCTGCCGGTACCTTCCCCCGTTTTTCATTTATCGCCACAAAGTAGTCTGGTCGCATATTGAAATCGTTTCTACTATTCCGGAAATTCTGCATCCTGCGGCGCGAGAAACTCTGAAATGGATGGGTTTTGACGATACGGTTGGCCTGGAAATTCATCACCAGGGTGATCTGCCGGCTCGATCAGGAATGGGTTCCAGTTCCTCGTTTGCCGTGGGTTTGATTAAGTGCTTGTCTGCTCTAAAAGGGCAAATGATCTCAAAACATGATTTAGCCATTAAAGCGATTGAATTGGAGCAGCGAATTCTGGGGGACCCGGTCGGGTCGCAGGATCAAGTCGCTGCAGCCTATGGAGGGTTCAACGTCATTCAATTTTCTCCAAGCGGGGACATACGGGTACAACCCTTGACCGTGGCGCCAGAGCGGATCAAAGAATTGGAGTCGAATCTGATGCTGTTTTATACAGGAACGAGCCGGTTAGCTGCACAAATCGGGGCAGATGTGATTGGGCATATGGGTGAACGGTACTCGGTCTTGCAGCGGATGCGGGAAATGGTTGATGAGGCGATTGAGATGTTAAATGGGAATGGGTCTATAAGTGACTTTGGATATCTGCTCAATGAAAGTTGGAGTTATAAACGCCAATTGAGCCCTCTGATTAGTAACCCCACTATTGACAATATTTATCAGCGGGCTCTTGACGCAGGGGCCTTAGGGGGAAAATTACTAGGTGCCGGGGCGTCGGGGTTTATGCTGTTTTTTGTGCCAATTTTGAAGCAAGAAGCGGTGAAAAACGCGCTATCGGAATTCTTGTATGTTCCCGTGCAGTTCGAAAAGGATGGATGCAGCGTGATTCACTACGATGTGGATTCCCAGGATATGCGATGCCTTGAACGGGAGGTCCCTCATTCGGTCTTGCCCACGGCGCGCAAGCGATATTCCCGTTCGGAGTTTCCTGATAGGAAAGTCTCTGTGTGAAACCCAAAAACCATGACCCAACGCAAGGAACCCATTTATAGTGAAACGGTTTTTGAGACCCCTTGGTTTGCAGTACAAAAGGAACAGTTTCCCGATTCCCCGGAATTACGAGGAGAGCCGTATTTTTGCATAACCTGTTCGGATGCTGTGTTGGTGTTAGCCAGAACCGAAAAGAGTCAATGGATACTGGTCAGGCAATTTAGACCAGCGATGCGAGAATGGACACTTGAATTTCCGGCCGGATCGATCGATCCCGATGAGTCTCCGCAAGAAGCTGCCGCACGGGAGTTGTTTGAGGAGACGGGATTTGTGTGCCGCTCACTCCAACCCATGGGGATGGGTCGAATCATGGCCAGCCGTCATCCTGCGTGTGGATATGCATTTTTTGGCGAGGGAGCCTCGCGTTCAGAGGATTTTGAAGTATTGGATCATACCGAAGTGGTTTTAGTCACGACGGCAGATCTGAAAAAACTCGTCGCGGGAGGACAATTCCAACAATTAGCCGGTTTGGCATTGTTAGTCATGGCGGAATGGAATCTTCACCGGGCGATTGTGAGGGAAGCGTGAATCGGGATGTTCTTGAGTGGAAAGCGGCTTTTTTGCGGGAGCATATTGTGAAAACCGCTCTTTCGGCAGGAAAGGGACATGTGGCCCCAGCTTTATCATGGGTGGAAATTGCCGTCACACTGTTTTATGGCGGCTTTTTCACTGTTCGTCCCTATGACCCGCAATGGGAGAGAAGGGACCGATTCATTTTGAGCAAGGGACATGGATGTTTAACGCTGTATGCCGTATTGGCCGATCTTGGATTTTTTGATCGGGCCGAATTAGAGACCTTTGTGAGAGCTGGCAGCCGTTTAGCTGGTCATCCGGATCCAAATATTCCTGGGATCGAAGTGCTTTCAGGGTCTCTTGGACATGGATTGGGAATAGGGGCGGGGCTTTGTCTAGGCGCACAATTAGATCATAGTGACTGGAAAACATATGTGTTACTTGGGGATGGGGAGTGTCAGGAAGGATCAATTTGGGAAGCCGCCGCATTTGCCAGTCATCACCGACTAGCGAATTTAGTGGCTATCGTGGATCGTAACCACCTGGGAGCAACCGATTACACCGAACAGGTTATGCGCCTGGAGCCCTTCCAGGAGCGATGGGAGGCATTTGGCTGGGAAGTGCGTACCGTTGATGGACATTCGTTCACGCAGTTATCAGAGGCGTTCATGTGCAATCAATTGGACCAGCATGATCGACCTCTGGTGATTCTGGCCAACACCATCAAAGGGAAGGGGTTGGGTTTTATGGAGGGAGAGGCTCAGTGGCATCATCGATTACCAATCGGGACTCAGGCAGATGCAGCTTTGAAGGCCTTACACCATCGTGAGCAGGAATTGTCTCACCTCATTCAAGAATAAGCGAGAGAACTGATGAAAGATTTCCGGGATTCGGCTTTCGATGCGATACATCACATCCTAAAAAATGATTCACGCCTCATGGTGCTCACGAATGACATGGGAGCTATGGGTTTGGACTCCATTCGGAAAGACTATCCTGCTCATGTCATCAATATGGGAATCGCAGAGCAAAATTTGATGAGTGTGGCTGCAGGTCTGGCCCTGACCGGCAGGGTCGTCTTCGTCTATGGGATTGCGTCCCATATGACTCTTCGGTGTCTAGAACAGTATCGTTTAGATGCCTGCGCGATGAATTTGCCGGTCATCTTATTAGGAGTTGGCAGTGGGTTGGCCTATGGGGCAGATGGACCCACCCATCATGCGGTCAATGATATGGGCGCCATGGGGAGTATCCCGGGATTAACCCTCTTGAATCCAGCCGATGCGTTTTCAACCTCAGCCATCGTTGAATGGGCCTATCTCCAGAATCGTCCGGCCTATATTCGATTGGACAAGGAAGTGCATCAACCACTTTATGAACATGGTTCACTGGATTGCCAGCAAGGGTTTTCTATTCTCAGGAAAGGAGCCGACCTGGTGTTGGTCAGTACCGGCATGATGGTGCACCGGGCGATCCAAGTGGCCGATGTTCTTGAATCAGAGGGCATTCAGGCTTCCGTCCTCGATGTTTTTCGCCTCGCTCCATTCAATTCAGAAGAGATTTTGGACGCAATACAGCATGTCCCGGTGATGGTGTCGTTGGAGGAGCAAGCTGGTCCAGGAGGGCTTGGAAGTCGGTTGGCAGAACTGGTGGTTGATTATGCCCTTCCCGTGCGCTGCCATCGAATGATGCTACCAGAGCAGTTCTTTCTGGGAACCGCTACTCGCGAACGGATTCACGATCAATGTGGGCTGAGTCTTGAAAAGATTTGTCAGAGGGTACGGGACCTACTCGAAAATTTAAGGGGTGGCAGAATTCTCTCAAGGAACGGGTTAGCCGTAAGCGGGGCAAAGTAAAGGGACATCTGTTATGACAAACATCCCGCCGAGACAATTGAAAGATGTCGGGTTGACGTTGCCTCCCATTGGTCAAGGGACTATGGGTATTGGCGGTTACTACGGGAAAGACGGTACCCGAGACGCAGAGTGGATAACCGGTTTACGCCGAGGCATTGATCTGGGATTAACCCTCATTGATACGGCGGAAGTCTATGGTGCCGGGCATTCGGAAGAACTCGTTGGCCGGGCCATCAAAGAAGTTCGGGATGAGGTATTCATCGTCAGTAAATTCTCGGCGGAACATTCCCGTGCGGCGCAAGTGATTGCCGCAGCCGAAGGTAGTCTTCGGCGCCTTGGTACGGATCGAATTGATCTGTATCAACCCCATTGGCCCAATCCTTCTGTACCTTTTGAAGAAACGGCCGAAGCCCTGGGCGCTCTCGTTCAATCCGGGAAAGTCCGCTTTGTGGGATTGAGCAATTTCTCCTTTCCCGAAATGCAGAAAACCGCAACCCTGTTGAATCCCATCCCTGTTCCTATCCTACAACAAGAGTATAACTTGATCGACCGTACCATTGAAGAACAATTTCTAACGCATTGCGATGCGACCCAAAAGATCCTTCTTACCTATAGTCCATTTTTACAAGGGAAAATGGTGCCGAGGGATGCGCGAAAAATAGTTCTGGACGATCTCGCGAAAAAATACGAACGAACGGTTGCTCAGGTCATTCTGGCTTGGCTGTTGCGAAAAGAGCGTGTCGTCGTGATTCCCAAAGCCAGCACCGGGACACATGTAGAAGAATTGGCCGCAGTCAAGGACCTCAGCTTAGACGTTGAGGATATTCAGCGAATTT
>DOFS01000225.1 GCA_003523945.1 Nitrospiraceae bacterium
ATGATCATCATAAAAACGCCTGAGGAAATTGAACTCATTGCTTGTGCAGGTAAAATTGTTACCCAATGCCATCAATTGTTGGTTCATGAAGTGAAGCCGGGTATTACCACATTGAAATTAGATAAACTTACCGAAGAATGCATTCTAGATTTGGGTGGAATTCCTGCATTTAAGGGATATAGAAATTACCCTAATAGCCTTTGCGCTTCCATAAACGAAGAAGTAGTACACGGAATACCCTCAAATCGTGAGTTGAAAGACGGGGACATAATCGGATTGGACGTCGGGGCTATTGTTCAGGGTTTTTACGGAGATGGGGCGGTGACGGTTGCAGTTGGGGAGGTGCCTGAAAATATTCATTTATTAATCGGCGCAACTCGGGAAGCTTTACGGAAGGGACTCGAGCAGGCTGTAGTGGGAAATCGCCTTTCTGACGTTTCATTTGCAATCCAAACACATGTAGAAAAACATGGTTATTCCGTTGTCCGTGATTTTGTGGGTCATGGAATTGGGCGTCAATTACACGAAGAACCTCAGGTGCCCAATTACGGAAGACCAGGGCAAGGACCACGCTTAAAACCCGGGATGGCTCTTGCTATAGAACCAATGGTAAACATAGGTGGTCCTGCAGTTAAAATTCTTAATGACGGATGGACCGCGGTCACTTGCGATAAATCACTTTCTGCTCACTTTGAGCACACCATTGTAATTGAGTCGAATGGTCCACCTCGTATATTAACAGGGTGTGCCTAGTTGGAGGTCATGTAAATTTCCTAATGGGGAAAGAAGACATAATTGAGGTTCAAGGGGCGGTAACTGAAACATTGCCTAATGCAATGTTTAGGGTTCAATTGGAAAATGGGCATAAAATATTGGCTCATATTTCTGGGAAGATGCGGATGCATTTTATAAGAATTTTGCCAGGAGATAAGGTAACGGTGGAACTATCCCCATATGACCTGACTCGTGGGCGGATTACCTATCGGTTTAAATAGAGGTTGTTATCGTGAAAGTCAAATCATCAGTAAAACCTATTTGTGTTAAATGTAAGGTCATTCGCCGCAAAGGTGTTGTGAGGGTACTCTGCACCAACCCCAAGCACAAGCAGCGACAAGGCTAAAATGTGTTAATGCCGGGTATGGAAAGATTAGGCCAATCCCAAGAGAGAGGAAATTAATCAATGGCTCGAATCGCAGGCGTAGAATTGCCGGTACAAAAACGAATTGATGTTGGTTTGACGTATATTTTTGGGATTGGTCCTGCCAGTTCACGGGATATATTGAGAAAAACAGGGGTGTCTCCTGAAACAAGGGTAAAGGACCTCCAAGAGGATGAGGTAGTCAAATTGCGTGAGGCGATTGACAAAGACTATGAGGTAGAGGGTGACCTTAGGAAAGAGGTCACCATGAGTATTAAGCGTTTGATGGATATTGGAACATACCGTGGATTGCGGCATCGGAAGGGACTGCCTGTAAGAGGGCAAAGGACGAAAACGAATTCACGGACGAGAAAAGGCCGGCGTGGAGCGATTGGTGGAAAAGTCAGAAAATAAGCTGCCGAAAGGGATCTTTGATGAGTGTTAAAAAGGGAAAAAAGAAGGAACGAAAAGTCGTACAAGTTGGAATCGTCCATATCATGGCTTCTTTTAATAATACCATTGTGACGATTACAGATATGACCGGCGGGGCTGTAACTTGGGCAAGTGCCGGAAGCCAGGGATTTAAAGGATCAAGGAAGAGTACCCCTTTTGCCGCTACACGCGCAGGCGAAGTGGCTGCAAAAAAGGCCATGGAGTTTGGCCTTCGACAGGTGGATGTCTATGTGAATGGACCGGGATCTGGACGGGAAGCGGCCGTGAGAGCACTTCAATCCGCCGGTTTGAGGGTCAACCTTATTCGCGATGTGACGCCGATTCCTCATAACGGGTGTCGACCTCCAAAGCGAAGACGAGTCTAGTTTTTTTAGTATTTTTTTAGATTATCGGATTTTTCGTGAACAGGAGATAGGGGGAGAAAGACCATGGCCAAATATACTGGTCCTGTGTGTCGTTTATGTCGGCGTGAGGGAGTGAAGCTATTTTTAAAAGGAACTAGGTGTATGACTGAGAAATGCGCAATTGAGCGTCGAAGTTATCCACCTGGACAGCATGGTCAGTCACGCCGAGGACGAGCCACAGAATACGGCACTCAGCTTAGGGAAAAACAAAAACTTCGGCGTGTGTATGGTATGCAGGAAAGACAATTTCTCAATACCTATCACAGGGCTGTTCGCCGAAAAGGAATTACCGGCGAACATTTGTTGAGTTTGCTTGAACGGAGATTTGATAACGTTGTGTATCGCCTGGGGTTTGCCTCATCACGCGGACAGGCAAGACAGTTGGTAAATCACGGGCATGTAATGTTGAATGGACGAAAAGTCACTATTTCTTCCGTGACTGTCAACGTTGGAGATATTATCGAAATCAAGGAGAAGAGTCGTCAACTCCTCCCGGTCCAAGCCGCCCTAGAAATTACCGGTGGACGAGGAGTACCGAATTGGTTAGAGATGGAGCGAAATTTATTTAAGGGTACCGTCCAAGCCATTCCCACTAAGCAAGACATTGATGTATTGGTCAATGAACAGATTGTAGTGGAGCTTTATTCACGGTAGATGGGCAATTTAATTCTGCCGAATAGAGAGCGGATTTTGCGAATGGATCATTTACATGGCCTTGGGATCAAGAAAGGGAGACGCGATCCTTATGATTAATAGCATGAAGGATTTCCAAATACCCACGAAGCTGGAATTGGAAAAAGACACTGCTTCACCTACATATGGCAAGTTTACCGCTGAGCCATTTGAACGAGGTTTTGGAACTACCATGGGAAATTCCCTCAGAAGGGTGTTGCTCTCTTCTCTGCCGGGAGCGGCTGTCACCTCTGTGAAAATTGAGGGGGTATATCATGAGTTTTCTACCATTCCCGGTGTGACCGAAGATGTTACTATTCTTATCTTGAACATTAAGGCTTTACGGTTACGTTTACATTCAGATAAGGCTAAGGCCATACGTCTGAAAAAAAAGGGGCCCGGCGAAGTGTTAGCAGGGGATTTATCGGTTGACCCCGATGTGGTAATTTTGAATCCAGATTTTCATATTGCTACTTTGGATAAAGATGGGATATTGGATATTGAACTAATTGTGAAGCCAGGACGTGGGTATATTCCCGCTGAGCGGAATAAGGAAGAAGGATTACCAATAGGAGTCATTCCGGTAGACTCGGTTTTCTCTCCTATAAAACGGGTTAATTTTAGTGTAGAAAGTGCTCGTGTTGGTCGGATTACGGATTACGATAAACTTATTCTTGAAGTGTGGACTGACGGAAGCATATCTCCACAGGAAGCTGTTACCTCAGCAGCAGGTATTCTTCGGGATCATCTCGATATTTGTCTGCCATCTGAAGAAAGGGGCGAGCCCATTCCAGAAGAAGGTGGAGATGAAAGCCAGATGTTGATCAATCAACATTTGTTTCGAAGTGTGAATGAATTGGAGCTTTCAGTCCGTGCCGCCAATTGCTTGAAAAATGCTAACATTAAATCTATAGGTGATTTGGTTCAAAAAAGTGAAAATGAAATGTTAAAGACCAAAAACTTTGGGAAAAAATCTTTAAATGAAATTAAAGAGGTCTTGGCCGAAATGGGGTTGGCATTAGGAACCAAAGTGAGTGAAGTAACGGAATCCCATACCTGAACTTTTTTCAAAGGACGTGTATTGTGCGTCATCGAAAACGCGGAAGACAATTAGGACGAAACAGCAAGCATCGTTTGGCATTATTCAGAAATTTGGTGACATCTCTCATGGAGCATGAGCGGATTGAAACCACCGAGGCTAAAGCGAAAGAACTACGTGGTATCGCCGACAGGCTAATCACGCTTGGAAAACAAGGTACGCTGCAAGCCAGGCGTGGGGCTTTGCGTATGTTGCGCACCAAGCAAACTGTTCAGAAACTTTTTGATGATGTGGCCAAGCGTTTTCCTGAACGCAACGGTGGCTATACGAGAATTATTAAAACACGCCAACGCCCTGGTGATGCCGCCAAATTGGTAGCAATTGAATTGGTCGAAAAAGGAAATGAATCTGAGGAAGTAATAGCTCCGTCTCCAGCCAGTTAGGAATCTAAAAAACCAAGTTTTTTATAATTCTATTTTTCACTGCACGCATTTCTCCGCTCCTTCTCCATTATTTCGCAGGGTTAAGGTCTTTTATTTACTTGACCTAGACCCTGTGCTATTCTTTTTTAGTGAGTTTTTCACCCTAGGGGTAGGGTGTAAGCTAAACCAAAATCAATGCAATTGTATGGTACGAGGGTTCTATTAACTCTGCTTGTTTTAGGGATGGCAGTGTTTATTGGATATCGTGTGTTTGACCATATGCATACCCGAAGCCAGGGGACAACTACGGTGACCTTAGAGGAACAACAAGGAGCTGATGCCTGGATTCAGGGATTTACCTACCGCCAGACCCGTTCGGGATCCACGAAATGGGTTGTGGATGCAAATCAGGCCAAGGTGTTTGATAAAGAGCATATAGCCAAGTTGCAGACGGTTCAAGTCAGGCTTTTCGATGGTGAATTTCAGAATGAGCAATTGCAAATTACCTCTGAAGAAGGTGTAATGAATACCTCCAGCAATGACTTTGAGTTAGTCAGCAAAAACAAGAAAACCGTGATGACTTTTGAAGCTGGTTATCAGGTTTTTTCAGATAAACTGACCTGGAACGAAAAGGCACGTCAGATACATACCACCGATCGGGTGACGATCAAGGGCGATGGGTTAATTATCACTGGAACAGGATTAGAGGGAGACGTGGATAACAATGAATTCCATTTGCTTAGGAATGTTCGTGCTGAGGTGGTGTCGCCATAATATTTTCATCGCCGACCCCACTTGATTGGTTGATATTTGCTATAATTCTGGTTCTTGTTCCCCTTGTAGGAAGAGGAGAAGAACAGAAAACGTCTACGGTCATAACTTCCAATACCATGACCGCCAGTAGCGAAAAAAACCAAGCCATTTTTCAAGGATCGGTTAAAATGGTTCAAGGTGAATTGGTGGTGTATTCTGACGTGATGATTGTGAATTTCAAAGAAAAGCCCTCTTCAGGTTCTTCCGCCTCGGCTTCAGGAACCAAATCAGAGTCGGGGAAAGAAATTGATTATATTGAAGCGAAGGGGCGGGTGAGAATTATTAAAGGGGATAGCCGTGCGACCAGTCAACATGCATTGTATTACAAAGCAGAGGAAAAGGTTATCTTAACGGGATCTCCCGTGGCCTGGCAGACTGGGACCAAAATAAGTGGTCCCAAGATGACCATGTTCTTAAAAGAAAACCGGAGTGTGGTGGAAGGTGGCACTCGGGTGATTATTGAAGACTCCGAGCAGAATTAAAGATTGCCATTGTCAAATCTGATTCTTTGGGCCATGCAGAGGATTCATGGTGTTCACAGAAAATGCCTTGGGAATTGTGTATGAGAAGAGTAGGCGAACCGAATCATGGTTGGACCGAAAATTGTGTTGTCCGAAGGTTGTCCAAAAGAGTGGGCCCCAGTCTCCCTTACAATCAATAACAGTAGGATTGAATCAAGGAATCCGAATGCCAGAAACCCGGGCGCAATCTCTTCATAGAATTTTCGCTAAGGATTTAAAGAAGAGTTATAAAGGTCGTCAAGTCGTTAGAGGGGTCAGCCTGGAATTGCTGGGAGGGGAAGTTGTTGGCCTTCTCGGCCCCAATGGAGCTGGGAAGACTACCATATTTGATATGGTTGTAGGACTTTGTCAGCCGGATCATGGGGAAATCTTTCTCAACAACGATGAGATTACCACTCTGCCGATGTATAAGCGGGCGAGGCGAGGAATTGGATATTTGCCACAAGAAGCTTCCATATTTCGACGGCTTTCCGTTGAGGATAATGTGTTAGCCGTCCTGGAAACATTAGATCTTCCTACCTCTGCCCGAAAAACCAGATTAGATGAATTGTTAGAGGAATTGGATCTGACTCGGCTTCGTAGGCATGGTTCTTATACCCTTTCAGGTGGTGAGCGGCGGCGCTTGGAGATTACACGGGCGCTAGCCACGAACCCAAAGTTCTTACTTCTAGATGAGCCTTTTGCTGGGATTGATCCCATTGCCGTAGGGGATATCCAAGATATTCTGACTAGTTTAAAAAAGAAAAATATCGGCATTCTGATCACAGATCACAATGTCCAGGATACGCTTTCCATTACCGACCGAGCCTATATAATAAGCGAAGGAAGGATCTTAGAAAGTGGTCCACCTGATGTCATCGTAAATAGCCCAAAAGCCAGGGCCGTCTATCTGGGCGAACGCTTTAAAATGTTCCAATAAAGGGGAAGTGGGTTTCTGCAATGGATCTTCGGTTAGACCTGCGGCTATCTCAAAAGTTGGTGATGACCCCCCAGCTGCAACAAGCGATAAAGCTGTTGCAACTTTCTCGCTTGGAGCTTCAGCAAGTGCTAGCTCAACACTTAGTAGAAAATCCACTTTTGGAAGATTTGGCGCTGGAAGCCCAGGATGAAGAACTATCAGTGGGGGATCAACATACAGGGCAGGAGAAAGAGCCCGATGCCGAAAGTGGGGCTTCAGGTGAGGTCGCAGAAGTGCAACCAACCGTCAAGGAAGGTGAGCCCTTGTCCTCTGAAGAGTGGGACAATATTTTAGGCAATGACTGGCGGCCTGCTCAGCGGGAGGAGGCTTACTCGGGGGATGAAGAATTTCCTTCATATGAACAAACCCTCACCAAACCGACTTCTCTTGAAGACCATCTTGAGTGGCAGCTTCGGCTCTCCTCCCTTACAGGGGATGATCGAGATATCGGCAGAATGATTATTGGGAATTTGGATGAAGACGGGTATATGCGTGTGCCTCTTCCAGAGCTAGCTGAAGACGCCAAATGTTCTGTTGAACATGTTGAGGCCGTACTCCGTCAGATTCAGCAGTTTGATCCTCCAGGGGTTGCGGCTCAGGATTTAGCAGAATGTTTATTGATCCAACTTGACCACCTCCAACATGATGAACCTGAATTAACCTCTCATTTACAAGCTACGGTTCCTATGAGTGTGGTGGCCGCTATCCTGAAAGATCATTTAGTTGATCTTCAGAAAAAACGGTATCAGTCCGTAGCCAAAACATTGGGCGTGACCTTGGATGAAGTCTATGAGGCCGTTCGGGTAATAGAGAGCCTGGAACCGAAGCCAGGGCGCCCCTACTTTTCAGATAGTAACTCGATCATTATTCCAGACGTTTACGTTGTGAAGTACGAAGGGGAGTGGGTCGTTCTGTTGAATGATGATGGTCTTCCGCGATTGAGGATTAGTCCGTATTATCGGCGACTCCTTTCCCACTCGGGAGAAGATGCCGGGAACACGAAAAACTATCTGGAGGAGAAATTAAAAGGCGCACAATGGATTATTCGGAGTATTGATCAGCGGAACAAGACGATTGTGAAAGTCGTCAAAAGCCTGGTGAAGTTTCAAGAAGCTTTTTTGGAAAAAGGCATTCAATATCTTCGGCCATTAGTCTTGAAACAGGTGGCCGAAGATGTGGGTATGCATGAGTCAACAATTAGTCGGGTGACGACCAATAAATATTTGCATTGCCCTCAGGGTATTCTTGAACTGAAATTCTTTTTTAATGCCGGGATTCAGCGGGCTGATAATCGGGGAGAGGATATGTCCTCTGTGACCGTTCGCGAAATGATTCGGGAGATGGTGGCACAGGAAGATGCAGCCAACCCTTTGAAAGATCAGGAGATTGTCTCCAGGCTTCGTCAGAAAAATATCCTGATTGCCCGTCGAACTGTAGCTAAATATCGGGCTGAATTGCACATTGCTTCTGCCAGCCAACGAAAACGAATTCCTACATAACTAATAGCAGGGGCTTCTGGTTGTCTGGAGTGCTCAGATCCGATTGTGAATAATGCGGGCAATTGGCGTCATTGAGTATCCGGTTCCTGGTCATCTGGTTGAATAATGAGTAAGTCAATTCCCGACGAGTGTGGGAGCGTAATGATGTCAAGTGAGTCGCCTCAAGATTCTCTGAAAAGGGATCAGTTGCCTCTCCAGCTGATGATGGTGACAGGGACATCGGGATCCGGCAAGACTCAAGCTTTGAAGTGTCTAGAAGATTTAGGATTTTTTTGTGTGGATAATCTTCCACCTGCCTTATTTCAAAAGTTTACAGAATTGTGTATCCAACCAGACAAAGATGTGAAGAAGGTTGCTTTGGGGATCGACATTCGTGAAGGGGCTTTTTTTGAAGATTTATTGAGTAATCTCGAAGCCTTGCAAAGTGATGGTTGTCAGGTTGAACTCCTTTTTTTAGAGGCACATGACGATATTTTAGTCAGGCGTTTCTCCGAATCGAGGCGCCCCCATCCTCTGCTTCCGCAGCGGCCGATTATTGAAGGCATTCAATTAGAGCGTGAACGGCTACAAAGCCTTCGAGCCCGAGCTCATCGCGTGTTGGATACGTCGGAATTTTCCGTTCATGACCTCAAGGCCTGGATCATTAAACATTATCGAGAACGGGGTGAAGGACAACTTCTAAAAATTAGTCTCATGAGTTTTGGGTATAAATTCGGGGTGCCCTTTGATGTGGACATGGTGTTTGATGTGCGATTTCTTCGTAATCCCCATTTCGTGCCGGACCTTCAGCCGTTAACGGGAGAACACGGCGATATTCAACGCTTTGTCTTAGATACGAGGGAGGCTAAAGTCTTTCTCGACCATATGAAGGAATTATTTGCCTTTTTGTTACCTTTGTTCGAAAGGGAACAACGAAGTTATGTCACTATTGCATTCGGGTGTACGGGCGGTCGCCATCGTTCGGTAGCGATTGCTTTATGCATGAAAGATATTTTGAAAACCTTGGGTTATGACGTCACGATACACCATCGAGAAATATCATGCCAGGGTATTTCAGGCTAATTTCCTTTCCTCCTTGAGCGCAATTTCTTCAGAATTAGTTCCGACAGTCCAGTGCTTTCTGCTTCTAAAGCCCATTCTTCTTTGCCATGGTTTTTTCCTCCGCTAGAGGGGTTTGACTTCTTTCCCTATGCCTTTCATGGCGGGAACTTTGCTGTCATATGATGAGTGTCTCCAAGCGTAACGGCTAATTGGATATAGGTAAAAACACGACATCATATTGGGGGATGGCCTTTAGAAAAAGAATACAGATACAAGGTCAATTGAGGTCAAGGGACATTTGCGTATCCCGTTGGACTGATAATGATGAACACAATTTGGAAAGGCACAGCAGAAAGGGTCACGGAGTATTCCCGGAAAAACCAGAATTTTACAGGCGTGGATGTAGGGTCTCGATTGTTGAAGGCAGTCAATCTGCAGGCAGGACAAACATGGCCTATCTTACAGGGTGTTGTGATTGAAAACCTCACCCGTGAATCCAATTTCGATTCCCAATCCGATATTGATCGGGACCGACATCCTGCCCAAGTTATTCGAAAGCAGTTATCTCCTTCTCCCCTTACTGTGGGAATTACGGTTTCGAGTCCTCACGTGTTATTGAAGAGACTGACACTGCCATTTATGTCAGAAAAGGATCTTCGAGAACATCTCGCTTTGGAGCTTGACCGGTATATTCCTCTTGATGTTCAAGGTGTCGTGTGGGATGTGTATCGTCACAAAGGCTCAGGTATCTCGGACCTTGAAAAGGATCAAGCTGTTCTGGTGGTGGCAAAAAAAGAATTCATTGAGGAACGAATGCGCCAATTTGAACAGCAAGGTATGAGCATCAGTTTTGTCGATGTGGATGCTTTTTCCCTCATGAATGTGGTTGCCTACAACTATGGTCACGAAGGTACGTGGTTGATCTTTCATCTTGGGCCCACCGGCATCCTTTCGGTGGTTATGGAGGAAGGTCATCCTATATATATGCACCAAGTATCCTACGAGGCCGATTGGTATGGAGCCTTGCTTGACGGGGTGTTGTCGGCATCTAAAACGTCTGGTGATGAATCTAAATTAGGGGCTTCGGAAATTTTACTTCTCGAGGCATTTTTCAAGGAATCCATCGATCAGGTCATTGAAACTATCAGAAATGTTCCCGAAATAGCTGACAAGGGGGTTCTGCGGGGGGTGTTCCTGACAGGAGGGTATTCGGTGGTGGAAGGACTTCAATCGAGACTCGCTGATTCCTTGGACCTATCTGTTACCACGGTTAATCCTTTCAAAAAGATCACCGTCCCCCAAGACATGCAACAGGATTGTCAATTTCAGAAAGACTTGCCTTTATTTGCCGTCGCCGTTGGAGCGGCATTGCGCGGGGTGATTCCTCATGATTGAAATTAATCTAGCCCGCCAACTGCAGCGTCAAGTTAGTCCTCATGAACCTTCCTGGCTGGTTTGTTGGTTGGTGGGTGGGATGCTATTCATGGGTTTTGGATATGCAAGTTGGTGGTGGACAAAATCTTTGCAACAGCAAATTGATGCCTTGCTTCAAGAAAAAATAGTCAAATTGCAGACTGTGACTGGGATAAAAGAAAGACTCCATGATATGGAGGGATATAATGAGCAAAAAGCTGTCCTTATGGCTTCCGTTGAGCAGATGAGTGATCAGGAGGAGGAAAAGGCCTGGCCCGTTGCGTTGCTGGATGGGGTCAGTCGAAATATCGGAGAGCTGGATATTTGGTTAGAACGGGTACAACTAGAATCACGGGTTGTGGAATTACATGGACAATCGTTGGCTCTAAACGATATCGGAAAATTTATGGAAGCGTTAGAGAATGATCGGATCATCATGAGTCTACCGGTGGTGGAAATTCTCGATCCCTCAGGAGAAGAATCAGATGCCTTTTCTTTTTTGATTCGTTTTGTATGGAATCAACAGGTGACCACATGATGTCACAGTGGAAGTTACTAGCAACCTGGAATCGATTAGGTCTCCTGTTGGGGTTGATGCTTGTCTGCCTGTTGGGTATCTACCTGGTGATGTGGCGGGCAATGAATCACTCGCTTGAGCAGTTGCAACAAGAAGTTGCTAATCTAGATAAGGAGAGCCAAGTGCTCATCCAGAAAACAGCCTCTCTGAAAGCCCTGGAAATGGAAATCAATGCTTTACGTGAAAAATTGGCCGCTCGAGTTCAACAATTTCCTGAACAGATTGAATCAAAAGACTTTCGAAGGGATGTCATGGAAATTGCGAAGCGAAGGCAGGTGACGGTTCGAGTGTGGAAACCGGAAGGTCCTTTGCCAGGCCTCCAACATTCTAAAGCCTCGATTCCGATTGCCTTGCGAGTAGAAGGGGGGTTCCAGGGGACGGTCCAATTTTTGGATGACTTGCGCCAGCTTGCATGGGTTGAAAGTATTCCTTCCATTGTGATTGCCGGTGGGCCAAAGAAGGGGGATTCATCTCTCCTTATCACGAATCTTGTGTTGCACGGGTTAACCCCCTTAGGTATTGATCATGTCCAACAACTCCTTAAAATATAATCAAACTTATCCATGCCTGGCGACATTGCGAGATCACAATGTCATGCATACGCGGGGTGGGTCCGCCACGGTGGCTGCAACCTCGAGTGGGTTCGCGCGCTACATAGTCCGTGTGTGTGGTGTGTTAATTTTTTTTGAGTTAATGGGAGTGGTTGCCGCGGAAGGAGCCTCCCTATCGCTTTATGATCCAAATAGGCTTGTGAGGACCGGTGTAGCTCAGGACAATTCTCTAAAAATGAACGTGAGTCGTCGAGACCCTTTCAAACGGATACCTCAACCACGTCCTTCAACTCCCAAGGTAACGCCACCACCACATCAGGAGGCTGAGATTGCTCCCCCGGTAAATAATCCGGGTTGG
Organism: Nitrospiraceae bacterium; assembly: GCA_003523945.1. GTDB lineage: Bacteria > Nitrospirota > Nitrospiria > Nitrospirales > UBA8639 > Nitrospira_E. Next base: position 11,860 of record DOFS01000225.1, read on the forward strand.
AGACTTCTTGGGGTAATGCATGCGCAGGATGGGCCCCAGGCGGTCATTCAGGTATCTCCAACGGAGCGAATTCTGGTAAAACCGGGGTCTGAACTCGCTCGATCAGGTTGGACGGTTAAGACCATTGAGGGGGAGGAGGTGCTACTTGAGCACCTCTCTCCATCTTCCTCAGTGGGGAAGGCTTTCCCCACAAGAACCTTCATTCTCTCCTTTCCCGCCATTCAATCATCCCCATGAATATTATGGTTGAGAAAGCCTGTTAAAACCTTCATAATCGGTACTTTTACCGCTTGGCTAATGAGATTCGACCCGTTTATTCATACTAAAGGCTGACCATTTAACGGCGTTTAAAAATACCCGTCTTCCAGGGCCAAAACTATATGGTTGGGGAAATGCCCTGGGAAGTATGGGAATGGCTAAGAGGAAAATGCCGCTGGCATGAGTGTTTAATGTACCCAAAAGGAGTGATATGTTGAGATATTTAAATGCGGGGGAATCTCATGGGAGAGGTCTCATGGCCGTAGTGGAAGGGGTTCCGTCCGGTTTGCCGGTCACGGCCGAAGAGATTAATGCCGATTTGATCCGTCGGCAGGGC
>DOFS01000226.1 GCA_003523945.1 Nitrospiraceae bacterium
CCTCTATGCAAGGAAATCTGTTTTCATAAGAATTGGGAAGCTGATCATTTGAAAATTGGAATAGGGACTGAGATTGCCCCCCATGTTCATGATTGGTATCCTGCCTACCTGTATACACACAACCCTAAAGAATTAAAGGTATAGGAACACGAATTAGATCTAAATATCGAGATTTTTTAGCCTTTCCCAAATTTCAATGAAGGAGGTTTCCATGAATTACCACCTGCTTATTTTGGGAAGCACCCTTATTCTTTACGTTACCCTCGTGGAACCAGCCTGGTCAGTCAACCCTGCTGGCTATGGCAGCGCAGGAGGTGAATACAACATCAAAATCACCCGAGTCCCCGCGAATGAAATCACCAAAGCCAAATCTGAAAAACCTCCCATTGAGCCTACCCCGGAAATCCTGGCCGAAGGAAAAGAAATTTTTCTGGGGCGTGGGGGCTGTATTAGTTGTCATGGGGCGGAAGGAAGAGGCAATGGAGCAGCTGCCAAAAATCTTCCCATTCAACCAAGAGATTTTACCAACCCTAAGTTTAACAACTATCGAACACCTGGTGAAATGATGTGGGTCCTCAAAAATGGCAGTCTAGGACAGACCGGACGAGTTCCCGGAACAGGAATGCTTCCAGTGGTTCAGCCCAAAGGTTTCATTTCGGAAAATGATGGCTGGAAAGTCTTGTTGTATGAACGGAGTCTCGGGAACTCGGTACATTAATCAATGCTTTTCCTAACCTATTGAATTTTTGTAAAGTGCAGACCCAATATTTTTACATTTCTGATCACGTAAAGCGAGAGATCCTTCATGCCTGAATTCACAACAGAGCGCCAACCCAATCGGCTAAGTCGCGAAACCAGCCCGTACCTTCTTCAACATGCCTACAATCCGGTAGATTGGTTCCCCTGGGGAGAGGAGGCGCTGAATCTGGCAAAGAAAGAGAATAAGCCAATTTTGCTCTCTATAGGCTATTCAGCCTGCCATTGGTGCCACGTGATGGAGCGGGAATCGTTTGAAAATCAGGCCATCGCGGATCTGATGAACCGGTACTTCGTGAATATCAAAGTGGACAGGGAAGAACGGCCGGATTTAGATGAGATCTATATGCAGGCTACCACTGCCATGAACCAGGGGCACGGCGGATGGCCCATGACGGTATTTCTCACTCCCGATCAGGACCCAATTTTTGCAGGCACCTATTTCCCTCCGACCGACCGCTATGGTCGTCCGGGATTCGGTTCAATTCTGACAAACATAGGCGAGGGGTGGAAAAAAGATCAAGCCAACATCACGCAACAAGCCAGTCGATTCACCGCCCGCCTGCGGAACGCCTTGCAACCTGCATCTCCACTTGCCGTGGGTGCAGCCGAGATTGAAGATGCCGTCAAGCAATATGCCCGTGATTTTGATGCACGTTATGGAGGATTTGGACGTGCGCCTAAGTTTCCACCTGCCACCGGCCTTTCATTTCTCTTGCGCCAATATCACTGGAGTCGAGAAAAAACACTACTCGCCATGGTGACCAAAACTTTGGATGGCATGGCTGCCGGCGGGCTGTACGATCATTTTGGTGGAGGATTTGCACGTTATTCCACCGATGACGAATGGTTAGCCCCGCACTTTGAAAAGATGCTGTATGACAATGCCCTCCTCGCACGGACATACGTTGAGGCGTTTCAAGTCACAGGAGAGAATCGATACCGCCAGGTCGCCACGGAGACTTTAGATTACATTTTGCGTGAAATGACCGCACCGGAAGGCGGATTTTATTCGGCGACTGATGCGGACAGCGAAGGAGTAGAAGGCAAGTTTTTCGTGTGGACGCCGGAACAGATACGTGAAATTCTGACGAACGAACAAGACGCCACTCGCTTCTGCGCGTATTATGACATCACGGATGAAGGCAATTGGGAACATACCAACATCCCACGCACCAAAAAATCGCTGGAAACGGTGGCCAAGGAATTAGGCTGTTCCCCTGAAGACTTACGTGAGACGATCATGCGTGCAAAACCTCACGTGTACCAGGCTCGACTAGAACGGGTGCCCCCAGGACTCGATGATAAAATCATTACCGCCTGGAATGGCATGATGATCGGGACGATGGCCGATGCCGGGCGTGTGTTTAATCACCAACCCTATCTGGATGGTGCCATTCGTGCCGCGGATTTCCTGCTGACCACCCTTTCACGCCCCGAAAGCCGGCTATGGCGCACTTACCGTGCGGGGCACGCCCATCTTAATGCCTGCTTGGAAGATTATGCATATGCTGCCGAAGCCATGATCGACGTCTATGAAGCCACGGGGGATGAACGGTATCTTCATGAGGGGGTCTCATTAGCTGAACGCCTTATGGAAGACTTTGAAGATCGAGACCATGGGGGATTTTTTACCACTGCGGTTGATCATGAAGCTTTAATTATCCGGGGACGAGAAGGCGCCGATGGTGCAATTCCTAGCGGCAATGCGGTGGCCGCATCAGCTTTGGCCCGCTTATCATTTCACGGTGATCGCGAAGACTTTCGGACGGCCGCCATCAACGCCATTAGGGCCTATGGACAACAAATCGGGCAGGTGCCCAGGGGATTTCCCAAAAGTCTCATGGTCGTGGATCTTTTATTACGAGGTCCGGTGGAATTGGCTCTGGTGGGAACTCCCGGAGACAAGGGATACGGCCAACTTCGCACGGCGGTCAATGCGTGTTTTGTACCTTATCGCATTTTGGCCTACCGGCAAGAACTGGAGAGTGAATCGACTCATCCCCTGTTAGCAGGGAAAAATCTGGTCAATGGAAAAGCCGCGCTCTATGTTTGTAAAAACTTTGCCTGCCAAACCCCGATCACCGATCCTCAAGCCGTGTTATCTGCACTGAGCAATCCTCAGGGAATCACCCCTTCAGCACCGGTAGAAAGATTGCAAGCCCTGACCAGCCATGGCCTCTCTGGAAACGCAACTTCCCTTGGAACGGGTCAGTATGTGGCCAGAATTTTGGCCAGCCCGCGCGATTCGCGTCCTTCCTCTCATGGATACACCTCTTTGGGTTCAACCGGACTAACCACTTCTCGCATTGGCTTTGGTGGCTACCGGATCGATGTTGGAGTGGAAGAACACCGAAAAGCACTTGAAAGGGCACTACAAGACGGGTGCAATCTCATCGATACCTCTTCCAATTATGCCGATGGTGGGAGTGAACGGCTGGTCGGTGCGGTTCTCAAGGAACTCATTGCCAAACAGATTGTCTCTCGTGAAGAGATCATCGTAGTCTCAAAAATCGGCTACGTGCAAGGAAATAATCTCATCCGGGCGGAGGCCAGGGAACAAGCCGGCAACCCGTTTCCCGAGATGGTCAAATATGGCGACGGCATCTGGCATTGCCTCCATCCCATGTTTTTAGAAGAGCAACTCATTCTCTCCCTTGACCGCCTGGGACTGGAAACCCTGGATGTCTGCCTTCTGCACAACCCTGAATATTTCCTGTCGGATGCCAAAAATCGACATTTGTCGATCGACCCCCTCCGCACGGAAGATCTCCGGCAGGAATTTTACCGGCGTCTGGAACAAGCATTTGTCTATCTCGAATCACAGATCGTCGCTGGCCGCTTGCAATATTATGGAGTATCCTCAAATACCTGCACAGCGAAACCCGAAAATCCCGAAGCCACATCACTTTCTCGTATGCTCAAGGCCGCTGAGGCTGCCGCAAGGCAGGCCGGCATTCCTCGCCATCATTTTCGTGTTCTGCAACTTCCGATGAATGTGTTTGAATCGGGAGCCCTGCTCTCCCCCAATACCGGCCCTGAACAGTCGCAAACGGTGTTGGCCTTGGCCAAGGAAGTCAACATTGCCATATTGGTGAACCGACCACTGAATGCCATCCCGGAGAAAGGCGGAGGGATGATTCGTCTCGCAGACCCCCAGGTGGAAATTTCCAATACGAATTTTGATGCCCAGCAGCCCAAAGTCGCCGCACTGGAGCACGACTACAAGCAGGTGCTAGCACCACAAATTCCAAAACCGGAAAAGGGAGCTGCCCCACTGGATTTTTTCAATTGGGCTGAAGAACTGAAACGGATTCGACCGTCCATCCAAAATCTGGAGCACTGGGACCAAATCGAATCACAAACGATTGCTCCACATGCCAATCAGGTTTTCCAGCTGCTTACCAGACATTTCGCCGGCAAAAAGGAAGAAGAACAAATATGGGAATCGTGGCGGGATCGGTATGTCCCCGAACTTGTCTCCCTTCTCAAGGTCATGCGTATGGAGGCCGCGCAAAAAAGTGCGCAGAAAATCGCTGAAATCAGACAACTGATCGACCCCTTTTTACCGGAACCAAAACGAGAAGAACCCTTTTCCCGTAAAGCACTCTGGGCGGTTGCCAGCACCCCTGGCGTGACCTGTGTGCTCAATGGCATGCGCCACCCAGTCTATGTCGACGACTCGTTAACCATCCTGCAATGGGAATCGCTCTCTCAGCCTCGCGCACTGTTTGAGACCATTCATTCAACCAAAATTCCTTGATTCTCGCTCGATATTTTGCTTGCTTGAAAATGAAAGCAATTTTCATTATTGCTAATAAACCTTGGGATTTGATAGATTTAAATACGATATGGAAACGATTGGACAATTAATTGGGTTGGGGGCGCTTGCAGGAGTTTTCCCGATTTATCTGGGCATCGCCTTGGCCTTAGTCATCGCAAAGGCCCTGAGTCGAACCTGGGAAGGCTATTTGACCGGGATCGCCACCGGTGTGCTCGTCTACCTCTTTTTTGATCTCATGCACGAAGCTGTGGAATTCACGGGCGCGACGGATCTGCTTTCGTGGGTTGCCTTTCTCGGCAGCTTGCTGATCGGGTTTGTAGGACTGGTGCTCATCGAGCAACGCCAGCAGGGACGGAACCGGACAGAGCCATCCAAGTTGTTTTTACCTTATATGGTTGCCCTAGGCATGGGACTTCATAATATGGGAGAAGGCCTCGCAATAGGCGCCGCATATATGCAGGGTGAATGGGTCTTAAGTGGGGTATTGATCATGGGTTTTGCCTTACACAATGGGACGGAAGGATTTGCCATCATCGGTTCGGCTGGAAAATCAAGGCCGGGGCTCAAAGATATCATCCTGATGGGAATGTTAGCAGGTCTACCAACCTGTCTAGGAACCTTAATCAGCGGATTTGCAGTGTCTCATTATTTTACTATCATGTTTTTTGCGCTGGCGGCCGGCTCACTTTTATACGTTATCTTTTCCTTAACCACGATTTTCTATACTGCCACCAGACGGGTTCAATCGGCCTATGGTGTCTTCACCGGCATCAGTCTCATGTTCGTCACGGCCATGGTGTTGCAGATAGTCAGCGGCATCCGCTCGTAATAGAAAAATTACCCAAACTACCCCCCTTTAAGGGTTATGCAGGCCAACCGCTTAAAACCTTTACGAACACACCCAATCTAATCACATAAGCCCCCTGTGTGGGTAAATAATCACATCCCTTTCTCAAGGCAACATTTCAAATAAGGTGAGGTGCGGCTCGAAACATTTTTCCCTCACTTACATTGGAAGCCTTCGGGAAGAATGGAGTGTTTTCATAGTGGAATGTTAGGCATCTTCCCCTTTTCGAGTCTTTGCATTAGCAGGAAAATTTTTTCGTTACTCCCTGCGGCCATCCAAAATTTCTTAATTAATCCTGCACAAATAAGTGGGGATACTCCTTGGCGACCTGTTCAGAGATCGGTGGATCAAGGCGAGCGTTTAGTAAAGAGCGGGCCTTTGACAGTTGAATGATGGTGATGTTTTGAACAGCCTGAAGGTCAGCCTCCTGCAAGTTCACCTGAATCATGGAGGCCTTTTCGACATTCGCCCCGCATACATTGGCTTGCCTGAGATTTGATTGAGCAAGATCAGTGCTGGCAAGATTAGCTCCAGCGAGATCCGCCTGAACCATATTAGCCTCTCGAAGTTTGCTCCCTTCCAGATTGGCCCTGATAAGTTTTGCACTCTGCAAATTGGTCAAGTGAAGATTGGCATCGGTCAGATTTGCTTCCGTGACATCGGCCCCGGTTAAATCGGTTTTGGCCAGATGCGCTCGTTCAAGATTTGCCCGTACGAGAATGGCTTTGAGCAGATCAGCTTCACTCACGTTTGCATTTTTCAAATTTGCCCCGGTCAGATTCGCCTCCATCAGACTTGATTCAGTCAGATTTGCCCCGGACAACATTGCTCCTGAAAGGTCGGCTTTATTGAAATTCACATCCTGAAGGTTAGCGCCATCCAAATCAACACCGGACAATTCCATGCTTGAAAAATTCCCACCACTTAAATCAACACGAATCGAAGGGTTCATCTTTCTCCAGGCATTCCAGATTTGCACACCTTCTTTGATCAATTTCAGCTGCTCTTGATTCGCCATAAGACTCCTTTGGTAGAGATAATCCGCCCCTGGTAAGACTATTTTACCTGCGCCATACAGGTAAATCCCCGGCGGTAATTTAAAACGGTAACACAGTATTTTGTGCACATCTCTGCCTAACATTCGGGAATAGAGCCAGCCCATCTGCAGTAGGCAAAAACCGGAATCGAAACGGAAAACGTCCTGGATGGATCCACGATACAGCAGAAGGACGAACACGAAGAAGCTGAAATAAAATTGTCGAGGTGTGGGAAAACCCTATTCATCGATTCCACATTCGAGCCCAATTGGCCCATTCCTCTCTCCACATACGCGGGCCGACTTGAACCCGGAGAAGGCTTTTCTCTCTGGTTGTATTCACCGTCATGTCGTCTGATCCGAGAATCGAAGTGAACCAGACCGCTCCATCGCGATCAGTCCGGTACACAGGAAGTCCCCGCTGTTCATAAGCATCAAGCACCTCGGGAGCCGGATGTCCATACCGGTTGCGTGCACCAACCGAAACTATCATCACTTCAGCCTGAAGCCGATTTACCCACTCACGATGCAAAGAACTTTTGGCCCCATGATGCGGCACTTTCACGACGCGGGCGGACAGACCATTCGGAACGTGGAGCAATCCATCCAGAGATTCATGCTCCGCATCGGCCGTTAACAAAAATGAATGCGCTCCGCACTCGAGTCTGGTGACAAGCGATCGATTGTTGAGATCCTTTCCACTGGACAATGCCCTTGAACGATATCTCTCGGTCCTTTGGCTGCGAGAAGGATTCAGCACAATCAGAGAACACAGTCCTGGACTGAGAATTTGGGTTCCTGCCGTGATTGTCTGTTCCGTAAGTCCGGCAGATTTCACCGCCGAATGGAGTTCCGAAAAAAATCGTTCCGGCCGCGAGACGCCATTATCCCAATACTG
>DOFS01000607.1 GCA_003523945.1 Nitrospiraceae bacterium
TCCGCCACCCTGTTTAATTTGCTCTACAGTCTGATGGCACAAATCGATTCGCCTGGCAGCCACCACCACCGTTGCCCCCTCTTCTCCGAATCGAAGGGCAATGGCTTTTCCAATCCCGCTGCTGCTCCCGGTCACCACAGCGATTTTTCCATTTAATCGTTTCATCATTTTCTCCTCCCTTATGTCTTCACTTGATACACTTTATCAGCCCGCCTGAACAAACCAGCCCGTCGGTTGACTGTAGGCCACCGCATCACTCCAGGCCAACCTGAACGACTTGGTTCCCCCCGATAGGCCGACTGATTGCGCATTGCCGGGAACCTGCCGAGTCGAGCTGGAGACCATTCTCAGGTTGCTGTCTTTTTCCTGTTTTTGGGAAACCCCTTACCCCGCCTAAATCGACAATTCTAAAGGTTGTTTTCCGGAAACCGACAAGTTGAGACATGGCTCACTCATCAATCGTCTCTCTTGAACAAGAAGAGAGGGAAACCCTTCGGGCCTTCATCACGGATCAATTGGGACGGGGAAACCTGGAGTTACCTCTCTTGCCTGTCGTGGCCAATCAGGTCCTTCTCCTTTCAAGCGATCCTGATAGCGAAGTCGCACAATTCTCTTCACTTATTCAACAGGACCAAGCCCTGGCAGGACAAATTATTCGTATTGCCAATTCTCCTGCCTATGCCCCTCGCGCCCCGATCGTCTCTCTTCAACAAGCGATCACCTGGTTGGGATTAAATATGTTGGCCGGGTTAGCGTTTTCGGTGTCGGTTCAAAGCGGCGTATTTCATACGACCGGCTATGAACAAGAAGTACGCGGTCTTTGGCGTCACGCCTTAGCCACAGGCCTTTTCGGAAAAGAAATCGCCAGACGAATCCGGCATAACGTGGAAAACGCCTTTTTGTGCGGACTCCTGCATACCATCGGGAAACCCGCCATTCTCCATCTTCTCTCGCAAGCCCCCGGCAGATCGACGGAACGGTTTTCCTGGAGGACGGTTGAATCCCTCTTTGACGACTTTCACGTCACGGCAGGCTCTAAATTGGGAGCCGCATGGCAACTTCCAGACCCGGTTCAGGAAACTATCCGCTACTACCAAGACGACCAATATCACCAAGCCAGCTCCCCGACAAAAGGAGCTATGATTACCTGCCTTGCTCATCATCTAGCCTCGGTCATGCTTGGGAATTCATCGCATGATGAGAAGAGCTTACTGACACTTCCGGTCGTCCAGGATCTGAATTTTTACCCTGAGGACATGACGGCCTTGTTGGAATTGAGTGAAACCATCAAGCCAAGCGTCGAGTGTTTTTTGTCATGACGCTTTCTACGGCAGTTGATCTTATCGTCATCGGAAGCGGTCCGGCGGGACAAAAAGCCGCCATTCAAGGCGCCAAAGCCGGAAAACGCGTGGCTCTGATCGAGCAAACCCGCCAGGTGGGTGGGGCGTGCGTCTATCAAGGAACCATTCCCAGTAAAACATTACGGGAAAGCGCCCTTCAGATGGTGCGATTCCTCCAGGCAACCGAAGTTTTTGAATTCCGCATGCGCGACGATATCAAGATCACCAACCTGATGACGCGGTTGGACCGGGTCATGCGCGCGCATGGAGAGTTTATGAAGGCCCAGCTCACCCGGAATGGGATTGACTGCTTTCATGGTCGCGCAGGGTTTGTTTCTGACCATGAAGTGCGTATCCAACACCTTGACGGCTCGGCCACCTTCGTCACGGCACCGGTCATCGTCATGGCGACCGGCTCACGCCCGCGCGTGCCTGACAATATTCCCATCGACCACGAACATATTCTGGACAGCGACTCCATTCTTTCCCTGGTGTACTTGCCAAAATCCCTGACCGTTTTAGGTGGTGGCGTGATCGCAAGTGAATACGCCTCAATTTTTGCCTTACTGGGAGTTCAGGTCACTATGGTGGATACGGCTGATCGTCCGCTCAAATTTTTGGACCAGGAACTTACCGAAGAATTTTGCGGGTCGTTTGAGAAAACCGGAGGACACTATCGAGGAGGGCAAAACATCCACACGGTCCAGTGGGATGGACGTTCCCATGTCACCACCGTCTTGGAAAGCGGTGAAACACTGGAAAGTGAAAAGGTGCTGGTCGCTCTTGGACGGGTATCCAATCTGGAACATTTGAACTTACAAGCCACTGGAATACAACCGACGACTCGTGGGCTTATTTCGGTCAATACCCACTGCCAAACCACGGTTCCCCATATCTATGCCGTCGGTGACGTCATTGGCCCCCCCTCGCTGGCATCCTGCTCCATGGAACAGGGCCGACGGGCGGTCTGTCATGCCTTAGGGCTCAATTCCGGCGTCTCACCCGAACACATTCCCATGGGAATCTATACGATCCCTGAAATGTCGAGTGTGGGTTTAAGCGAACAGGATGCCATCGCCAAGCATGGCGGAGCGTTGGTAGGAAGAGCGAGGTTTCATGAAATTGCACGAGGACAGATCTCCGGCATGACCAATGGATTGCTCAAAATGGTCGCCGACCCAAAAGGCGACCTTCTGTTAGGCGTTCATATTGTCGGGGAAGGAGCGACCGAACTGATTCATATTGGTCAAATGGGGTTGCTTCACCATATGCCGATCGACCGGTTCATTGACAACATTTTCAATTTCCCGACCCTCGCCGAAGCCTACCGGGTCGCCGCTCTCGATATCGCCAAACAACGCCAGCACTAGACAGTTGGCTTTTTTTCGCAGATTTAAATTTCGGAGTGTAAAAGCCGTCATCATTGGATAAGGAATAAACCGGCGTTGCGTCTATGGAGCCCACCCGCATGCTGACAGGCCTCTTCTCCGGCAACCTCAGAACCGATAGCTAAGCTCATATAAGTGTAGATCCACTCCTCGATTATCAGACCCGTATAGTGCCGCATCAGAAATATGATGAAATCGCCAGCCCAGGGACATATTCCAGGGAAGGTGATAGGTAATACCAGCATGTGCAGCAATTTGAACGGGTCCTCCAATATCCTGACGACCATATTTTTCCCTACTCAGATATGCCCCACCACCGCCAATGTCGAAGGTGAGTCTCCAATCTGTCTTCGTAAAGGCCAGCCCAGGACCGACCTCTCCAATGAACCCGACATCTCCCGCCGCCCTCAACGCCCCTGCAGCCACATTCAATCTAAAACGCACCTCCCATCCGGAAGAAAAGTCCCAACCCCAAGGAGTTCCCACAACCGCAAATACGTCGTATTGCTCAAAATCTTCCTTTTCAGTTGGCGGAATGCCTAACGTTTCAGAATTGAGTCCTCCCCGTATCCCAATGGAAAGCAATTCAGTCTCTTTGGCGTGACCCAACCCCGGCAGGAAAACGGTGAGCCCTACTGCCATCACCAGGATACCCATTATATTCAGGAAAACGGACTCGTTCTTATTTCTCTCCACAGTTGGTCCTTTTGTTGAATGATGACGGTATGTTCTTGAATTTCTTGAAAGCGTCGAACGCGGATCCTGCCTTGACTATCAAATGATGCCGCCTCAGCACTTGCGGGCTCCTGCCCCTAGAGATCCTCCACGGTCATTCGACACGTGACGTTCCTCTCTGCTCACAGACAAGGAATGCCTTCGACAATGTAAAAGAGGGGGTTATGATATGAAAGATAATCGCAGGATGCAGAATTGAACGATGACAGGCACAAAGCATTGGCTCACTTGTCAGCTTTTACCATCCGTTCAACAAGAAAAACATCAATTTATTGACAACACATTTCCTCACGTCTCGCGATCAGGACATCCGGCATCAGGGTGTTGGTCGCCTTCCTCGCTTCCCCCTGAAGATCGGATACCCTACCATAGGTCTTCATTCTGATAAAAGAGAACTAGGATACATACCTTCCATCTCACCTTAAGGCACTGCTACGCACCCGGAAACCGTATGGGTTCGACATGGACAAGAGATAGGCAATTCGAAAGCCAGGCACCGGCCCTTTCCAGACAGTGAACTGTCGTACCGAATCCGGAAGGATCGTTTCCCCCTTGGCTGACGCTCCCCTTGCGGTAGGTAGCCAAGGGAATAGCTCCAGGCAGTGCTCTTATTCTAGCTGTAACAACATGTCTTCTAATGAAAGGTTAGCCAATGCCAGGGGCTAAATCTTCATCCAGCCGTTCTTTTTGAGACTCCCTATAGGCTTTTTCAGCATCCTCTAGCGCTGTGGATTGTTGAATCTCCAGGATCTCTCTGGGGGTGAGATATTTTAAGGCGGTCGCTCCAAGCACCTTTTGCCCGGCGGTTCCTTTTAATTCAATATGAATCAAAGCATCCGCCCCCATACGTTGCGCTTTCTTCACAAGTGCGAAATGAAGTTCATCCCAATTAACTTTCGATTTATCTGGATCCTGTTCTACTTCAATCTCATCCAATGTTTCATAGGGAACTGCGGGCGCTTCATCAAGAATTTCAACAACTTTGTTCAGACCAGAATGGTCTTCGGACGTGGGAGCAGTTTCAGGAGCCGGTTCGGAGCGCGGCGTACGGGCGACCTCCACATCAAAATCTTTCAGTCGCATAGCGGCCAATGCCGCCTCGTGGGGATTGCTGCTTTGTGATAACCGTTTGAGTTTCTCCACTCGCTCAAGGGCTTCTTGTAAACTCATTCTCGCTCCGGGCTTCCGAAGAGCATTCACTGGCATTGGACAACTCCATGATCGATTGGCATAGACCTACTAGGGTTTATTTCAAGGGGTAAGGGTGATATCCCGCGGCGCCATTGCATCCTGAATAAAAAAACTGATTTATGGCGGGCGAAACTTCGCTTTTGTTTTGGTTTCTACCTGTCTGGGATTCAGATTGTCAAATGATCGTTTGGCAAGAAAAGAAACACTCCATAGGCTGATTACACTCCCTAAGGACCCTCCATTACCATGGGCTGGCAACCAGTCAATCACCATGGGAAACCAACGGTTAACCATGAGACACCGACGGCCTTGATTGACTTCTGTTAACCGGCTAACTTCCACCTGCAACAATGCAAGCAGGCTTTTTTCTTTGACCGTAGAAGCTTCCCTGACTAAAATTGAGGTTTATAAGCCCCGGTGTCCCGTGAGGCTGTGGTAAGTCGCATAATGTTGGGATGAACAACCTGTGTCCTCTCCCACGATGACCGTATCCACCGTCGTCCTCGTGCTCAAGAGTTAACAAAACCCAATGATCATAATCCTAAGAAAGGGCATTCATGAACCAAATCTCTGATACCGTCAAGGTCTTTGATACCTGGGTGCAAGGGAAAACTGGCACTATTCACTTTGACGTCATGACAACAGATGGAGACACCGCCCTGCGTTTAGCCAAAACCTATCTTGCCAGCCTAAATGAAGCGGATGCCGTCATCACAACAGAGGAATGCCAGTATTGCCATAATGAGCCCCTCGCCTTTTTCTCTCAGGCCCAACAACAAGAGTTTTCCCAAAATGGTGGTTTTATCGTTCCTATGCCTTCCTGAAGCTTTTTCAAACATATTTCTCTCTTCTCGTAAGCCTCACAGATCTCCGGTGATCAACCGTCTCGAACAAAGGTTCCATTGGCTTTTGTTCCCCCAGGTTCCAAATGTTGTAGGTTATGTTGAAACCCACTAGAGTTCTGGGTTGTTTTAAAAAGAGTTTTGCTTATGGTGATACCATGCCAGCCTGCCCCCCCTTTCCCAACGAACAGGAAGCTGGAGTTTTCCCAGAACCTCACGATTGTCAGGTTTCAGCGGACAGGAAACTGGCACCCCATTGTCTGGACCCGAAAAAGGACCAGAGGAAGTAATTCTTCCGGCAGCCCCACCAATTTTCACAATCCAAAAGCTGTCCTTCCGCGACCGGTCGGACAAATCAAAACTCCTACAACCCGAAGCGAAACATTTTTCTCAGTGCTGCCAAGACCGCCCTGGGAAATTGTAGAACCTGCCCAACACTCCAGACGGATACGCCGGGTTTGCCATTGGCTTGCCCAAACCTGGCGCCTTTGGAATTGTGCACAGAACTTGGTGATGTCTATAATCAGGGACTTGACCAGGGCTATGGTGTGACCTCACGATTGCATGGAAATCTTTACCTTGTGCAAACTTATTTGTACGAATGAAAGGGGGAAAACAGGTTTTCCCGAGTGCAAAAACCCGAATAGCAAAAAAACAATCACCTTCGGGTATTCAGGGCGTAAAGGAGGGGGAAAATGAGCTTAGCCGATAAAACATGTGTGCCATGTCGTGGAGGCGTCCCTGCGTTGGAATCCCAGAGAATCCAGGAATTGCTGGGACAATTGGACTCTGGATGGGCGCTGAATGCTCAAGGCCATATTGAGAAAACCTTTACCTTTGACAACTTTGCCGATGCCTTGGCCTTTACCAATAGAGTGGGCAATGTTGCCGAGCTTGAGGGCCATCACCCGGATATGTATTTAGCCTGGGGCAAATGCAAAGTAGAAATTTGGACCCACAAAATTCAAGGCCTCACCGAAAGTGATTTTTATTTAGCCGCAAAAGCTGATCGCGCCTTTCAACTTCCCACTTCTTATTGAACGCTCTTATGGCAACCAGCCCCACCTTGATTCACCCGGTCACTTCAGAGGCAAAACGCACTCAAGCTCCAGCGTCTCAGCCCATCACCGATTTCCGAACTTTTGGAACGAAGGTCGCACTGGTGACCATGCCGTTCAGTTATTCGAAATTTCCCTCAATCCAACTGGGGACCCTTTCATCCTTATTAAAAGCACAAGGGATTGGCGCCCAGACCTTTCATTTCAATCTCCAATTTGCCCATAAGATCGGGGTGCCGTTGTATGAGATCCTGTGCGAGAAACGCGGCCTATTTGGTGAATGGCTGTTCTCTGCATTGCTGTTCCGGGACAATCCGAAACACCGGGAGTACCCTGCCGTGTTTAAACCCATTTTTGAAGACACGGCTCGGGAGGCCGGATGTTCTATAAGTCATTTGGAAGAGATTGCCCGAACAACCGCTCCTCAATTTTTAACCTGGTGTTTGACAACAATGGATTGGAGTCAATTTGACGTGGTGGGCTTCACCTCCACGTTCGATCAAAATGTCGCAAGTTTAAGCCTGGCCAAATTGATCAAGGACGTATATCCAGATGTTCGGATTGTTTTTGGCGGGGCAAACTTCGACGGTGAAATGGGGCTGGAACACTTTCGGGCCTTTCCCTGGATTGATTACGTCGTAATCGGGGAAGGGGAACAAGCTTTCCCTCCATTGGTTCAACACATTCTCCTGGGCAATGAAAGCGATATTCCTGCTGGAGTGGCCTATCGTCGTGAAGGGCAGATCCACTTCACACCTCAGGAGTCTCTGTTTACAAAGTTTTCAGAAACTCCCCCACCTGATTACGATGATTATTTCGCAGAACTCCAGGAGTTGGCCAAACAGGGATCCACCGGATTGAACCGGATTCTGCTCTATGAAGGATCTCGCGGATGTTGGTGGGGAGAAAAACATCATTGCACCTTTTGTGGGTTAAATGCCCAGGCGATGGAATTTAGGGCGAAGACTCCGGCTCAAGTCGCCTCAGAACTGGACTATCTTTCCAGCCGCTATGACACCACCCGCTTTCGCTTGGTCGATAATATTATTGATATGAAATACGTGGACGGTGTCTTCGGGCATCTAGCTCAAGAACATGTGGACCTGGATGTGTTTATGGAGACGAAAAGCAACCTCAATAAACGGCAGATCCAGACACTGGCGAAGGGTGGGGTTAAATGCATGCAACCGGGCATTGAAAGCCTGAGCTTGGCACAACTGAAGGAAATGGATAAGGGCGTCAGCCCGCTACAAAACATTCAATGCTTAAAATGGAGCCGGTATTACAATATTGACCTCTCCTGGAACATCTTATTGGGTTTTCCGCAGGAAACAAATGAGGATTACCAGCAACAACTCGAACTCATCCCCTCCTTGATCCATCTCCAACCCCCGGAATCCACTGCCAAACTCTGGCTCGAACGGTTTAGTCCCTATTTCAAATGGCCCGAAAAGTACGGCATCCGCCGAACAGCACCGGGATTAGCCTATGCCTATGTCTATGACGAACGCCAAGTGGATCTCAACAAAATCGCCTATGATTTTGAGTATACAATCGATTGGAAAGTGGATCCGCAGCTCTACAAGGAACTCGTCAGACTTGTAGAGGATTGGAAACATCGCTATCACTCCTCTCATCGCCCCTTTCTCTTCTTTGCCAAAGCCTTGAGCTATCTCACCATCTATGATGGGAGAGGCCCGGCTCCGACCAGTGAACGATTTGAAGGACCACAGGCATTCATATTGGAATTTTGCAATGAGCAACCCAAATCGGTTGAACAGATTCGCAAGGGTTTGCAGGATTGCTCCTTGGCAGGACCCGGGGAAAGCATCATCGTGCCACTCGCTGAGATCCTTAGGACATTGCAGGGAAAAAGGTTACTATATGAAGAAGGGGGGAGGTATTTTACCCTGGCCCTACCGGTCAACCCTCATCGGTGACATTTTTGCCCATCACCTGGGATAAAAACACCACTCTCATTCGCCATCCCAGCATATTTTTCTTTCTTTCATATACTTATCCTTGGTTCAATTCGTGCAAGAATTCCACATAATGGCAGTGATCAAAAAATTCAGGAATATGTTTGACAATCTTTCCTTCCGAGGGTAGCCTATCAAGTTGTTCAAAGATCTGCCGAAAACTCTCATAAAATGAGTCACTTAGATAAAACGTTACAGATTCAATGTTCTCTCATTCCTCTGCGAGCAGCAAATTCTGTTCGTAACCTATTCCTAGCCTGCAGTGTGATATTAACCACGGGGGCAATCTGTCCCCAATCATCCCTCGGCCAACCTTCGTTCTTACCTCCCCATAATTCCGGAGAGGCCCTTACGTTTAATTATGCGCTTGCGAATGGCCACCGTCGCCTGGGCCCTTCTATGGAGGTTCAAGCGTTAACAACTCCAAAAGACCAGGAAAATTTAAATGACCATACTCCGGCTCTTCATAAAACACTATCGACGGGCACCCAATATAACGAACAAGCAGCCATTCCCATAGTTCAAGCTGGGAAAATACATTCAGAAAATACAGAGTTAACCATTGAAGCCGATTTGAGTCTCTCCTCCTCTTCTGTGGAGATGGAGGGAATAAAGAGTGG
>DOFS01000587.1 GCA_003523945.1 Nitrospiraceae bacterium
GGGGTACCGTTCCACTCATTATAAATTTCCTTGTAAATATCAGGACTCTGGCCTGAATTCTATTTATCTTGTATCAAGAGTGGTCACTTTTTAGAGTGGTTGGGAAAGGAGAGGGATAAATGACTAAAGGCATTGAAACCGCTGTAAAAATTTTAGAATCCTCACCAGAACCAACACAGAAAAAACCTGCGGAGGAATTGCGGCGGTTAGCGTTAGAGGCCCAGGATGAAGCCGATTAGAATAGAAATTTCCCTCGAAACAATGGGCTAAAGACCGCCGCACGAAAAGCACGAGTGGACATCGCAGAGGGAAAGACGTCAGACATGGACTTCGAGCAATCGTGAAGTCTCAGACGCTCCCCCGTTTTTGGGATGTCTGAGCAGAGTTACCTGCACCAGTCAAACAGGCTTCCCGCAAGACATTTTTTCTCTGGCGAGTTAACCCTTTCCATCCCTCCCTACATTTCAAATACGTAAATCAAGAGGAACGTATATGGTCTGTACGCATTACACTGGGTTATCGGGATTGTGGTCTTTAAAGCCAGGGGCAGGATGTCGTGTAAGATCGAGTTGGCCAACCGATGGTATGAATGGGACAGACAGCCCACATCAAATAGGCCCACCTCCTTGATCCGATTTGGAATGGGGACCCCGTTGCCTGTCACGCAGGCAAATCAAACGTAGATGTTATTGAATGATTATGCCAAAGTTACCCCACAAGTTTACCCATCCAAGTCTTTAAATGGGGGGTGATCTTTCAAGAGAGCGTGCAGTTCTTCAAAGAAGGGTACAGGACTTTAAGGCGGACAATAAGTGACGTGCTTCCTCGATTTACCAGACCTGCCGTAATCCACCAAGGAGGTATCCTTATGTTGCGCTTTATAATATTTCTTCTGTTGGCCCTTGGAGTTGGCATCCTAATTCCTGTTGTGGAGGCTAGGGATAATGGTACTGATGCCTATTCCCAATTATTCCTGTTTCGTATCCAACCTGGCGCTACTTGGGAGCTCGATGAAAATTCATTGACAAAAGGGAAGTCAATGGCCAGCTTATGTGTTCCGGTGACTATATTTGAACAACCACCGGAACTACCTGTGGGGTCAGGGAAGGTCTGTTTGTCCGGCCAGGACAAACAGAAGGAGGCGTTATCTCTGTGGGACTTGACTATATACATGAACTTTTCCTCCAAAACACACGACACCGCGGTTCTCCACATTCCTGAAACCACCGTCGTCACCCTCACAAAAGCCATGACTAACGCATCTCGCGCCAACCCGCTTATCATTGTCGGTGCCTCCCGCGAAGGGACCAATGCCGTCCTGAGCGGGACAGGAAAATTTCAAGGTGCCCACGGCACGGTAGAAGCCTTTGGTGTAGTAGATACCGTGGACGTAAAGCCTAAAGAGACTGTATCCAAATATCCATTCCTAGGTGACATTCCCCTTCTTGGGGCCCTCTTTCAGCGCACAACAATTAAACAATGACTATGGCCGGATGAGCAGCCATGAGGGTGTTATCGCACTAATGAAAATTGCATGATGAGCAGACCATCAGACCCACTTCTTAACCATTGAGTGCATAAGGAGGAGCAAACCTACATATTGAAATAGGGTACGGAGTAAAACCTTTTTTCGTGTTTATATGCCTGCCAAAATAAGGAGGGCATGATGCCAAAAATTTCGAATCAACATGGATTCATTCAAAAGGTACAAGGCTCCGACGATATTAAAAAGGAAGGTTTGAAGGTGAAGCACAAAAAGGAAAAGATCATGTGGTGACCTGAGCCTTCCAAACGGGGCACAAGTTCATTTCTTGCGGGAGGAAATAGAAGGAGAATCATCTCGCATTGGGATGTTGGAAAGGATTAAATCCGGAGAAGTACCTTGGTTACCTGTACTGTCGCAACAATCATACGCTAACCCCCAATCGGACGACCTCGGAGAAGGCCTATTACACGGTGGTCTGTGAACCCGAGCAACCGGAGGACTTTGGCTTCACACTGGCGACACCGTCCCCGGATGAGAGCGTGATCATTGTACCTCCCTAAACGGCAGGAGGAAGCGGGAGAAGGAAAGTATTTGAATGCTGATACAAGCAGGTAAGGGTGGGGGAAAAGAATTTTATCCTTTAAATGGGAGGTCCAACCATCGGAGATAACCGCTACTTCTCCAATTATACTTATTGTAATTGTCAAATTAAGTGGATTTGAAAACTCATCAGGCAGTACACAGATTTAGAATTCATTGATTGTTCAACATTCAGATTACTGGCCCGAGGTAGAAAATCAGCTCTATTTGACTAAAGGTGACAATTCCTGATCGAGGGATGGATGTCTCAAAGACAGATGGCGTAGAAAAATTATCCATACGAATAACCATCGAATGGAGTGAACATGATGAGTCGGACAAGAGGACGGATTCTGGAGCTTCAGAAAATGTTCCTGAGGGCAATTCTTATGTGTCTCGTACTGTTCGGCCTCGTCGCTCCGGCCTTGGTTCAGGCTGTCGATCTCACGATCAGCTTTACAGGGACCGGAACCGGCAGAGTAGAGGGAAGTGATGTTCCAGGAACAGGACCCTTCTTCATTTTTAATACACAGACCATAAGTTTTAATGGTTTGGATCCTCTTCCTAGTATCACCCTCACAGCCATTCCTACTGGTTTGGGAGCGGATCAATCAGAGTTTTCCGGCTGGAATGGTTGCACCTCAACAACGGCTAATCTATGCACCGTCATACTGGACGCAGCGAAAACTGTGACCGTAACATTTAATTTGGTGCCAGAAAATCAGGCGCCCACCGTGGATGCGGGCTTGGATCAAACGATTGCGTTTCCAGATAGTGTGTTGTTGAACGGAACGGTAAATGATGATGGGTTACCCGATCCGGGTACCCTTACCATTCTCTGGGAAAAGGTTAGCGGGCCGGGCGATGTCAATTTTATCAACGCCGCTTCGGAAGATACTACCGCAAAGTTTAGTGCTCCTGGTGTTTACATGCTGCGTTTGACCGCTAATGACGGGGGAAAAAGTGATCAGGACGACGTAGAGATTACGGTCACGGTTGTGGATTTAGAAGGTGTCACGCAGAACTGGGATAAAAAGTTGGATTCGACCAATGGGGACGCCAACGGGTGCAACTCTGATCGCTTTACCTGTTTGTTTGGGGACACGGTGGTGCGGGACAACGAGACCGGACTGGTATGGGAGCGGGACCCGGATACCGGGGTCCGCACTTGGATCCATGCCATCTCTCATTGTGCCCGACGGGAGGTTGGGGGACGAAAAGGCTTTCATCTGCCGATGCTGGAACAGTTGGCGACGTTGGTGGATAGTAGCAACAGTGATCCCACGCTGCCCACCGGCCATCCGTTCCTGAATGTACAGTCGGCCGAATATTGGTCAGCGACGACGGATGCGGGCGATCCCGCCGACGCGTGGGTCGTGGGCTTCGGCAGTGGCTCTATGGACGTCAATGGCAAGGCCAACGGCGTCATCCATGCGTGGTGCGCCCGCGGGGGCCAGGCCTATGATGGGCAGGATGTGCAGAGTGTGATTGAAGCTCTACCGGGATCATGATCTGCCCCCTCCTAACTAACCCGGATTCCCATCAACCACTGACCTTTAAAAGGCCTCACCTCTTCAGGGTGTGAGGCCTGTTGATGGTTCTGTCGCAAAAAGCGAAATTGGGAAAACCCATCGTCCGAAGCCAAACCTCCGCACTAAAACACACAAGATTCACCGGATAGATTTATCTTCACAACTTTCTCAAACGTTTTGTCAATTGAGAGACGAGGAGTTTAGAGGCCATCTATCGAAAAGTGCCGCCGGTTTAGACGTTTGTCTGGCCGGAAACCTTTAATCGCATTTCGGACACCAGGGTTCGACGTTTTTTTATAAGGGATTTGATAAGGCAGAAATGCGACGGGTCCGCTTACATGGTTCACGGCAGACCTTTGGCTCCCAATTAATTCAACAAAAA
>DOFS01000332.1 GCA_003523945.1 Nitrospiraceae bacterium
GGTCCGCATGCATGGCACGCGATCGGTTGGGCATGAAACCGCCGGTCTTGGGGATCGTGATATTCCTTCAGGCAGGCCTCGCACAGAGGAAAATTCTTCAGTGTGGTGGAAGGCCGGTCGTAGGGAATCCCTTCCTGAATCGTCAGGCGGGGTCCGCAATGCGTGCAGTTGGTAAAGGGATAGCGGTAGCGCCGGGCAAAAGGATCAAATATTTCCTTCACGCAGTCCGCACATGGGGCGACATCCGGAACAATACCGGTCTGCACATGAGTTTTGTCGCTGCCGGCAATGACAAACGTTTCTTCCGGGACGTCAGACAGGAGAATGCCGCTTGAGAAGATTTCGGCAATTTTAGCGAGTGGTGGAGGATTGTGAGTCAGTTCATGAATGAAATGCCTGAGGTTATCTTCCTCGCCTGCCACCAGAATTTGAACACCGTTTCCATTGTTGGAAACACGACCTCGAAGATCAAAGCGTTGAGCCAGTTGCCAGACCCTCGGACGAAAACCGACCCCCTGGACCAATCCAGACACTTGGATGTTGAATGCCTGTTCGTTGGAGCTTCTCACCGTCACTGTTTCCATCATGAAAGCAAAGCTCCGTCAATGTCCCACAGTTGAACACGGTTGTTGCCTGAGTCCGACACCACTACAAACTTGCCACACACCTGAACTTGATAGGGCCAGCACAGACTCCCCCTCACGGGAAAACTCCATTGATTATCCCCTTTAGCCTGAAAAGTGGGTTGGCCGGCCAACGCCTGCGCCTTGGCTCCTGTCTGCAGATTGGAATCATGCCAACCAATCAATCGGGAATTTGCGGTATCCGCCGCGATTAACCAGGAGCCGGTGGCCGTGACCCCGTATGGCATGTTGAGTGTTCCGGCCCGTGGCCAATACAGGCTGGCATTATGGTCGACTAGATGAGAGGCAGTTTGGCCAAGAATCCAACGGCATGGCTCACCATCTTTTAAAGGAAATCCATCCCAGACCATGATTCGGTTATTCCCCGCATCGGCGACACAAAGGTTGCCATTCCAGACCGTCATGGCATGAGGCCATCGCATACTCATCGCGTCCGGTTCCCTGCCCGCATTTTCATCACGACAATCAAACCGGTGTTGTCCTAGGACCATGTCGGCGGCTTGACCATGGTGTGTGGGAGGAGTCTGCCATATCAACACACGGCGATTCCCTGTATCCGCGATACATAAGGAATCCCCTCGCGAGCAGACCCCATAAGGCCAATTCAGGGTGAAGGCTGTAGGGATTGACTGGTCTTGATTACACGATGTCGAATAAAAATCTTCCTGTCCCAGGACGATATCGGCCGGGACATGGCTGCCCCGGGGAACCCGATGCCACAGCAACACTCGATGATTCCACGCATCGGCCACGACTAACCCTTCACGATAACGGGTGATGCCAGTAGGAACATTAAAGGTCCTGGAGCTTGGCAAGCCTTTGGCATTTCGCCCTTCCGACAAAAAGTCGGGTTGACCAATCACCCAATCGGCAGGTGCATTATCTTGAGTAGGAACATGCTCCCAACCCAACAAACGGTGATGACCTGTATCCGCAACCCACAAGGGCCCTTCTGGAGAAATCAACCACGCACCCCGAGGACCGAACAGAGTAGAAGCCGACGGTATAATGGGCAGGGGGAATCCAATCAAATCACGACATTCGCCAAGCACGACGATGGGTGCTCCTCCCTGAAACAATGCTGTGGGAACCTGGGGCTCGATCTCTGGCTTGAGTGCAGGAACAGGGGATATGCGAATGGCCGTTTTCATACACACACATCTTTTACCGGGAAATTTTCATCTCAACTTTCGGGCCGTCGACACGAGTGTCATGGGGCAGCAACTGCACCTCAGGCGCCGTTAAACATTCTCCTGTCGTCAAGGAATATTGAAATCCATGATAAGGGCAGGTGATGATGCCATGATTGATTTCTCCCATTTCCAGTGACATGCCCATGTGCGCGCAAGCGTTCTCAAAACAGGAAATTCGTGAACCTTGGCGACTAAAGAGGAGGGAATGTCCATCAAGCTCTTTCACCAGAATGCCTCCGTCAGGAATCTCCTCCACCTGGAGGGCGACCATCCAGCTTGAATCCCGGGATTTGGTAAAGGGACTGACTAGATGCAGGGGAACCCCATTACCCGTCGGCGCGTGAGCCAACCCTTTGATCTTGTGGATGGTGCGGATTTCCGGGCACTGTTCTCTTATGGCTTTTTCCACGCCTTCAGTCAACGTTAGATTGGAAGAGGGGCAACCGTCGCAAGCTCCAAGAAGGCGGATTTCCACGGTGTCGGGCAGCTGGAGACGGACGAGTTCCACATTCCCGCCGTGGGACTGAAGGAGAGGACGAACGCCATCCAGAGCGGCCTCTACCCGCTCATTCAAGGAAGGTTTGACCAATCCCAAATGTCGGAGGACGGCATAGACCAATTCATCTGAGGCCGCCTGGCGCAGGACGGCCTGCGTAGCGGGATCGGATTTGAACAGAAGGATGATACGGGATAGAGCTTCCTTGTGTAGTTGATCGATCGATTCCCTCAAGGCGAGAACCGTCTGACGATGAGTGTCGTCCCATTGTGCAACAATCGACTCCAGCCGTTCGATTGTGCCAAGGAATGAGGCTAAGTCGGGTTTAGACCCTTGCACGAATTCCTCCTTCGCAACAATCCCAGGTGGCAGAATGCTCACCCGTGGCTCAGCGATATTTTAAATCTCGAAAGAGTCGGGGTTGTAGGGCGCCAACGAACAAACTGGCCAGGGCCACCGAAAACCACAAGGCCAGTCCGATCTTCACAAAGACAACAAACAGCACGGCTCCCACCCCGACTCCCAACCCGGCCAACATCATGACCTTGGACGGGTCTTGAAATAATTTCCCATTGCAAAACAACAAGACTGAATTCCAAAACATGTCGAACATGAAGATTCCCTCTTTGTCAGAATGATCATCAGAGAAGCGCTGCCAAAATAAGGAGGCCAATCAGCACACCCGGGACCGACGCAATCGGTCCAAAAAATGAACCCATTAAGGCCGCCAGCTCATAGCCAAGCGCTTTTCCACCCACGAGAATGCCACCGATGGCCCCACCAAGCGCGCCAAACACCAGCGCGATCGCAAGAAAAAATACCCCTGAACCAAATGTCAATTGCGGGTCGGCAGCGGAAAAAATGGACAGATCCATTTTGCTCACCCCCTTTTCAGGATTCTGCTTAGTTCCGGATCAACATTCCATGAGGGGAAAGCAGGGAGGGATGATGCCTCTGCAATTCCTCCTCAAGTTCAGCCAACATGTCATGAGTGATCGTCACTTTGTCTGATTCTCCATATTGTTCAAAGATCGCGCAGGCCTGTTGGTAATACGTCCGGGCCAGCGTCAGATTATGCGGGTTACCCAGCCCAGGCTGTTCAGGATCATCCGGAAGGTTTCGCAACGCATTGGCTTTGTTTGAAATCGTATTCGCATACCCGAGAGGCGTATCCTTCGGATTTCGCACTTTTAAGGCTTCGTCATAGGCCGCCACGGCCCGGAGATTATTGCCCACGGAATGGCTGCTTGAAGCATATTGCAAGGCATTTCCAAGATTATTTTGCAGCATGGCATATTCCGTCGGATGATCCACGAGCGTAATGACTTTCAGGGCTTCTTCGAAGGATTGGACCGCCAGGGCCTCCCGTATTTTTCCATTCTGGTCGGTCACAGGAATCGAGAGATACGCCGTGGCCAGATTATTGTGCAGAATGGTGAATTCCGTGGGATAGCGTTTACGGGTAAAGGTCCGGAGTGCTCGTAAATAGAGATTGATGGCATCGGAAATTTTGGCGCGTCCTAATCCGGCCAGGGTCTGCAATGTTAGCCCAAGATTGAGTTCCGCTTCCGCCAGTTCTTCCGGCGAGCCATGGTGTTTCAAGACCGCAATTGCATCCTCAAATGCGGCCCGGGCTTTCTCCAAATTGTCCGGGACATCCTGCGGCATGCTGTTCAAAGCGGTTCCCATGCGAGCCTGGACCCGTGCGTTCAACAACGGTTCGTCGGCTGGACACAGGGAGAGCGCTTTAGCATACAGCGAAGCGGCATGATGGAGGTCTTGAAAAGATTTGGGTTTGTGCTGGAGGCCCATGGCAATTTCCATGAGCATCTCCACTTTTTCCACCGGGGAGGCATCAGGAGATTCTGCAGCGGCCAGAGCTGCTTTAACGCGATGATCGGAAAGGCAAGAAAAGGTTTCCTGATTCATGCTGAATCGCTCCTTGTTTTATTATTTGACGGCCAATCATGGATGTCAACTACTATTTCAAAGTGAAAACTAAGTTTGCAGCAGGCAATGCATAAATCATTTTTTTCTTTTCCGCCGACAACCTTTGCATCGTAAAAAATCTTTTCAGCCAAACATGACCATGCTTTGCCATAGAAAAAACAAAAATTCGGCGCTGACCGGATGTGATATTAAAAAATCACAGCGCAATCACACGTAAGCCTTTTCGTCGAGATAGGCCGATGACGGCATCTGAATCATCAGGCCTGCTGATTTCTCGTCCCAGGACGCTGAAACCATTTGAGCAAAGTGTTCATCAATGCCATGCACGCGACAGAATTCTTGTGCATGAATGACCCGGTCCCCACGGGCATTACGGATTTTCAACAGTAAGCCGCCTGCACCGGCATTGGTCACTGGGAGGAGGAGGAGGGCACGATCTCTTTTCAGTAAAATGACACTATGAATCTGCGGAAAATATTGCTCATACAAGGAGGCATCGAGATAGAGATTCCCGTTCCGAATATGAATGCAGGCATCGGTGCCGGCCGTGTGGTGAGCGGGCGTGCCCTTATATTGATTCATGAAACGAAACATGTTGTTTCACCTCATCCATAATATGACCAAACACCTTTTCGGCCGCCTGCTTGACGGGAACGGTCAACTCCAGACCAAACATAGTGTCGGCTGCCTCGACTAAATACACTGTCACATTTTTGGGGAAGGAACTACCAAAGACCAGTTGTCCCGCATAGAGCGCATGGTCCCACCGGAAATTATGCAGGCTATAGCTCGGCGGCGGTCGATTGATGACTTCATTGCCCGGAAGCTTAAAGATGCTTCCAGGTGCCGATCCCGTGACTGCAGCATCAAGGATGATGAGCCTACTGGCCTCGCGTGCCTGAAACATTACTTCCATGCCTCCGGTCCCGGCATCGTACACCCGAACAGCAGCATTGGGATGATCTCTGAAATACGCTTGAAGCCGTTGGACCACCACAATCCCCACCCCGTCGTCGCTTCGGTTGAGATTCCCGCAACCAATGATGACCAACATTTCTGAGTCTCTTGAAGTTCTTCCGTCAAATCCGCCACAGGCGGCACGACCAATCTTTTTCTACTGGAATAGCCAATTCCGGCAATTCGCAGTATTGGCGGTGCACCACGTAATACATGCAAGTTTCACAAGATTGGACGATATCCCCGCCCACCTCGCCGGGAGGTCGATAGGGATCTAGTTGAAAACCCGCGATCTGTAACTTCCCCTCATAGTCATCAGGCCTAAGAGACTGCAGGCGATGGACAAGATGGTTGATGTCCTCACTTGTATAGGCACGGGGCTCCACTTCAGTCTGAAGCCCTTCCTCCAAAAGCGTTCTCAAATGTTTTCTCAGGGCATCTTGTTCCATTTGAACCATGAATCTTGGGAAAGCCTTCCACAATCAGTTCCGCGCGCTTCTGGAATCCCATGAAATTAGATGCGCCAGAGACGGCAATACCAGTCCGGTTCGACTGGAAGATCTAATTCAGGCAAGTCACACCATTTCCGGTGGACAAGATAATACATACACTCCAAACATCTCATTTGGTCCGGCCCGTAGGGCTTATCGGTAAAACCAGACAGGACAAGTTTTCCCTTCAAATCATGTTGATCAAGTTTGCGAACATCGGAGAGCAGCTGTGCGAATTCCACCTGAGTTTCGGGGAAGGGCTCAGTTTGGGTTTTTAAACCGGATGCCAGAAGGTCGCCGATTTCCTGGCGGAGTTTTTCTTCTTCCTCATTGCGCATGGAAGGATGGACCCCCATTCAAGTGTGATTTCACCTCCATGCTACTCCCCTCGCCTTCCTTTCACAAAGTGAAATGGGCCCAAGGTTAGACAACTCCTCACGCCATTTCCGGGCCGCCTTACCCGATCCGGAATCTGGCCAATTCCTTGCCGGTCTTCTGATCGTGGGCATGGACCGTGCACACCAGACACGAATCAAATGATCTCGCGACATGGCCAACTTCCACCGGGTCTGTGGGATCGGCGATCGGCGCACCGAGGAGGGCTTCCTCGATTGGACCTGGGTTACCTTCGGCATCCCGCGGGCCGACGTTCCAGGTTGTGGGCGCCACAATCTGATAATTTTTTATCTTCCCTCCCTTGATGTCTATCCAGTGGCACAGAGCTCCCCGGATGGCTTCCGTCGCTCCCCAACCCCGTCCATCTCCTTCTTGAGGCTTCATATACCAGGGATCGGCAAGCTTAAATTCACGGAGGCACCGTTCGGCTTGCCGATACAACTTCACGGTCTCATGCATACGGGCAAGTTGCCGCAGATGGAGGCTAGGGCCTCCCATTCTCTTATACACATCCAGAATAAATCCGTCGTAATGCTGCCAGTCCTCACCATGTCTTCCTCCAGCGACCATTTGCCGGGCAAAGGGACCGGCTTCGAGCCGCCCCAGATCAAGGTGGCGGACCGCCGTGCACCAGGAGTAGGTTCCTGCGAAGTCTGTGTCATTGTTCTGAACGGCCTTGGTTGTCCGATCGTAGGGATGCACATCGCTTTCCCCTTCGTCATACCAGGAGTGGGTGGTGTTCTCACGAACCACATCCTGACTAACCTCTCGATGTGTGTCCGTTGCGCCATCATAGACTCCGCCTTTCATAATGACGGAAGCCTGTCGGGTTTCAATCGTGGGCTTCTGATATTTATCTTCATGTGGCAAATAACCCCAGGAGAAATATTTCCCCACCCCTCCGCCATACTTGCCTAACCCGATATCCAGGCCCATGCGCCAATAGAACCCGAGATCCGAATTGGCGTGAGCAGGGTTTTCATCCAACCAGGCCATAAAATCATTATACGTCTTGATTTGCTCGTACCGTTCCAGTGAACACCCTAACCAGACCGGCTCCAGCCAATTGGTTTTATAGTATTCCAGGATGGACCAGGCCCGGGTGATATCGGAGAGAGTCGGCGCGCACATTACGCCTCCCGGAACCATGTATGAGGAATGCGGCCATTGCCCTCCCATAATGGCGTAAATTTCCACTGGCTTCCCGGAAATAGTGACCCCGATTTCGTATGATTTGCCGGTAAAGGGCGCAAACCGTTTGCAGGCTTCCTCGTAATATTGATTCTTCCGGTATTTTTTGTTGGTGAGATCAATCGCATAGAGGCCATAAAAATACCGGGGTTGGCTTTGCAGGCTTTCAACAATTTGCCCCAGGTTCCTGGCCAGAATGGCATTACGCGGGACGGTCGTTTTCCAAGCCGTGTCCAACGCCCAGGCTGCACAGGTCAAATGGGATGCGCCGCAAATGCCACAGGCCCTTGGGGTGACCACGAGTCCCGCTTGAGGATCCTTGTCGCGCAGAATGATCTCAAACCCCCGGAACAACTCGGCTTGTGTCCACGCATTGGTGACCACCCCATTATCCACCTCAACCCTCACATCCAGATCCCCTTCCACCCGTCCGACCGGAGAAATATCTAATGTTTGGACAGCCATGGCTCGTCTCCTTCTGTTATCAAGTGATCAAACGGATTCAACGCCTAGACCACGAAAATATCTTCTTCCGCCCACGCCGGTGCGGCATTTTTCGCGGCGCCGGTCAGCGCGATGTACCCCTTCTTATCAACCCCTAATGGCAAATCTTTGGGTACGCCCATGACCGTTTGGGTTTTAAAAACGGTGCCGGGAGCCAGATCAAAGAACGGGAATTCCGGCTCAGTGCAACCGAGACACGGCATACCAGAACGCGTTTTGGAAGACTGCCGATTCCAGAGAATTCTGTTACACGGCGAGTGGGTCATCGGTCCGCGGCAACCCAGGTCATAATACAAACAGCCTTTGCGTTGACCGAATTCCGTGGCCGAAACTTTATAGGCGAAATGCATATTCCGTGTGCATCCGGTCTGGGTAAAGCTCTGGAAAAAAGTCTTGGGCCGTTGAAAATCATCCAAGGCGACTTCAGCGCCTCGTCCCGTAGCCACCGCTACGACAATCTGGGTGATCCAGTCAGGATGGGCGGGACATCCGGGTATATTAATGACCGGCAACCCCGCCTTCGACCTGAATTCTTTTCCTAAGGCTCCCCCGTGATTTCTCTTCAGAAATTGCAAGCCTTGGGAGTCACTGGGATTCGGGGCGGTTGCCGGAATTCCCCCCCATGTGGCGCAATCACCAATCGCCACCACATATTGAGCCACATCGGATAATTCCCTCACCCATTCTTTCATCGGCCTGGCAGCAAAGCGATTCCATTGCCCTGTTCCGTTCGGAGCGTTTACAACGGTCCCTTCGAAGACAAAAATGTCCAACGGGATAGCCCCGGAAATGCAGTCACGAAGGATCTTCTGAAGATTATCTCCCAACTCGACTCCCAAAGAAGGGTGCCATAAGACATTGATTCCAAAGTCTGTCACCAGATCGCACGCACTCGGTTCTTCCGCATTTAAAAATGACATGGTATTTCCGGAACATGCCCCACCTTGCAGCCAAAGTAGATTCGCCATGGTCATACTCCTCAAAAAAGGGTTATCAGAACGCGACGGTATTTCAAGGCACAACAACCTTCAGTCATCCATAAGAATGAGCAACAACCAGACCCAACCGTGCGCAAAAAGACGAGCAGAAACGTGTTTGGGGATATCGCTGTTATTTCAGAGTGTTGCGAGAGGAGTGGGATTTCACCCGGACCCAGCCCGGCCTTATCCTATGAATAGAAGGTTTGCATTTTTGGGGAACGTGCAAAGAAGGTTGCCATATTTCATGGGGTTCAATTCAACGGGACAGACCGGTTTTTTGAACATTCAAAAGATGGAAGTGTGAGAAAATCCAGGATGCGAAAAGCGGATCCGTTTGGCAGGATGTCGGGTAAGGAGAAGAAACACGATCGCCTGGAAAGTAGGGGGAAAAAGAGGGCTAAAATTATCCGCGGCGGTTCCCGCACACCGGGCATTGGGTTTCGAGTGTATAACCGTACCAAATGCCCTGACAGCGACTGCACCAATGTCCGTTCGTCTGCTCTTCAGTCAACTCAAGCTGGCGGGCGAGTGGAGTGATCCCGAGTTCCTTCAGATGTGGGGCTGAGCGTTCAGGAAGCATCCCTGAACGATCCTTGATATGTCCCAGAGTCTCACCCTGAGGAGAAGAAGGGAATTCCCCTTCGGGTGAACGATCAGCATTGGACTTCATCATGGGGTTAGTGCGTCGCTTGATACAGGTTGTACCGTTTGATTTTATTGGCTAATCCCACGCGTGACAATCCCAATTCCTTGGCCACCTTACTTTGGTTCCAGCGATGCCGGATAAGGGATTGAGAAACAATCCGCGCTTCAAGCCGTTCAACCTTCTCCTTTAAAGTTCGTCCGCCGTTGGCGTGCCCGCGATCCTTAATGCGATCTTCAGAGGGGAGAGCCCGGGTTATTTCCGGTGAAAGATGCTCAATGGTCAGGAATTCCCCATCACCAGCCAGGGAAACCATCCGATGGATTTCGGTTTCCAGCTCCCGGACATTTCCAGGAAATAGATAGGCCTGAAGATGGTGCATCACTTGGACGGAAATGCCGGCAATTTTCCGATTCAGACTTTCGGAATATTTACGGGACAGGTATTCGGCTAGAACGGGAATATCTTCCGGCCTGTCCCGAAGCGGAGGAATAAGGATTTCAAATCCTCGCAGGCGAAAATACAAGTCTTGCCGGAATTTCCCTTCTTTGACGGCTTCCTTAATTGGCTGGTTGGAGGCAGCAAGAATCCGGACATTCGCATGCTTGGTTTGTTCCGTCCCCAGGGGTTTGATTTCCCCTTCCTGTAGGAATCGAAGCAGACTCACCTGGAAGGTCGGAGAGACTTCTGAGATTTCATCCAGGAACACCGTGCCTCCGTCTGCAGCAGAAAATAACCCTAATCGATCGCTCACGGCCCCGGTGAATGCCCCCCGTTTATGGCCGAAAAGCTCGGAGTAGAGTAAATCGTCAGGTAAGGCCCCACAATTTTGCGTCAAAAAGGGGAACCCCTTTCGATCGCTGAAACCATGAATAGCTTGAGCCATAAGCTCCTTGCCGGTTCCCGTTTCACCTTCGATGAGCACAGGCAGATCGGTCGGTGCCCCCCTTTTGGCCAGATTACAGACTTCCAACATACTGTCGCTGGCGAACACGAGTTTGCCGAATTCATAACTTTCCCGAATGAGTTTCATAAGGCCATCTTTTGGACTGCGAAACGCACTATCGGAAATTTTCAATTCACGACTGAGGAAACGATGGCGTCGACTCAATTCCCGACTTTCCAACGCACGATTGACCAACAGCAACAAATGCCAGGGAGGAATAGATTTGGGCACCACCTGATAGACCGCTTCCCGTTTCATGATATCCGAGATAGCCTGCTCATCTCCTGAGTCACTTAGTAACACCCGGACCACATCAGGGAAGAGCACCCGGATTTCTTGAAAGAATTCGACGCTCGAAACATCGGGAATCCCGTCATCGAATAAGATGACGCCTATAGCGGGAATCTGGACTAATACCTGGCGGGCATGTTTTCCTGTCGTCGCGGTTAAGACTTGGTAATCTTTGGACAAACAGGAAAGGAGGGCCTTACGCTTCGCAGGCTCACTTTCAATGAGGAGGATGGTCTCTTCCACGTCTTCCCTCTTCAAGTAAGCTTTCAAAGTGTTAATTTAGTTTGCATCAACAAAAAACGCAACCATGGGGCATTTTGAAAGGATATTTAGGGTAGGAAATGTAAGATATGTTCTATGTATGAAGCCAAGCGCGTTGTCCAAAACAGCTTTTTCTTTTGACGTTTACAAGAATTACAAAAAAAAATTTTGAAATTTCGAATCTCCCCGAAAGATTTCACCAGAATGAATTAAGGATTCTCCTCCACCGGAGGAGAACCGGCATTTAGAAGAGGCTGATTTTGAGAAGGAACAGGTTGTCCGGATCTTACAAGCGGGAACCGGATTGGTACCGCAGAAGTCGAAATTGCTCTTGTCAGCCACGAGACGTTGGTGGAAGCT
>DOFS01000129.1:0-824 GCA_003523945.1 Nitrospiraceae bacterium
TGCTCCCTGTGAAGCCTTAGGGCAGGGCATTCCTCTCATTGCCTCATGGGAAGGGAATCTTGGGGATTGGACGCAGCGAATGAACATGGGAATAACCGTGCCCCTGAGTGGTACGCATTTGGCTGATGGGATGGCTACGGTTTTGGAATATTCAGAGGATGTGTATCAACGGCTTTCCGAGAATGCAATGAAATTTTGTTTGAGCTACTCCTGGGAAAAAGTAGCGCAAGACTTGGTTGATGAATATAAACAAATCATCGATGACTATTCTTGCGGGGTGATGCCATGAGTTTGAGTAGAGGGTCTTGTGTCGTGTTGTTTAAATCTGAATCCGCATTACCGTGATGGTATTGAATCGTTGGGGGAAAAGAGGCGGCATTTCACTTGTTGACCAGGCGATACATGGCGGAACGAATTTTCTTATCAACATTATTCTCGCTCGCTGGTTGAGCCCGAACGAATATGGCGCGTTTGCCGTAGCATATACAATTTTCCTTCTTATTGGCGCCATTCACACCTCAGTGATGATAGAACCGATGATGGTATATGGGGCAAAGAAATACATCGAAACATTCAGAGGGTATATCGGGAGTCTCTTGTTAGGACACGGAGTGTTCTCGGTTTTAGTGACTATTATTTTAATTGTTTCTTCCCTAACATTCTTGGCTTTTGACTCTAAGGAGCTGGCTGATGCCTTTCTGGGCTTAGCTATTGCAAGCCCTTTTATTCTTCTACAGTGGATGATTCGGCGAAGTTTCTATGTCGTTTCCCAGTCGACGTGGGCCCTTGCAGGAAGTTTTATGTATTTCACATTGAATGCATTG
>DOFS01000129.1:1014-4176 GCA_003523945.1 Nitrospiraceae bacterium
TTGTGAGTGTTTGTCAGTTGCGCATACTTAAACCTGAGTTTAAATGGACTGGGCCTTTAAGTCTTTATTCGATTTTCCATGATCATAAGGAATTCGGAGCATGGAATATTGTCGGAACAGTTATCAAATGGGCGTCGACCGGTATTTTAACAATTATGGTATCGGCCTTTCTTGGTCTAAAAGCAGCTGGAGTGTTGTCTGTAGTGCGAACCCTTTTCCGACCGCTAGATCTTATGTTGAATGCTGTTTCACTCGTTGCATTACCCGTACTCTCATCCGTTCAGGGTGAGCACGCTTCGATTGAACGACGCAAGAAGATGCGTGATCTTCTTTGGTTGGTCTGTGGAACGGTAACGCTTTATGGGATTCTTCTTTCCTCCTTCTCCGAATTCATACTTCATTATCTCTATAAGGGGCTTTATGATGGCCATCGTCACATTTTTGTGTTGATATCTCTTAGCTTTGTTGCGTCTTCCTTTGTGTTCGTATTCACGCTGGGTCTTAAATCCATTGGAATTACTCGCGAAATTGCCAAAATCTGGGGCACGTCCGCAATTGTAGTTTTCGTTGGTTCAATTCCGATGATTACTGCCTGGGGAATTCCTGGAGCGTTGAGTGTTCAAATAATTTCCATTTGTCTTGCTGGGTATCTTGCCTGGTTGGCAGTGAGGCAGAAAATTGTTGCATAGAAAAGGGAAAAATTAGTTGAAGATTTTGCATTGGTATCCCAATCTTTTGCGAGGTGGTGCTGTTGCGAATGGCGTATTGGGTTTATCCCATAGTCAGGCGAAACTCGGGGCGGATGTTGTCATTGCGACTGCCAGCACCACCACCGAACCATTGTATTATTCCATAGAGCGTCCCAAGGATGTAGAGCTCTTTGAGTGGCACCCAAGGTGGTTTATAAATTTTCAAGGGCGAGGATTGCGTATCCTATCCAGAAATACGATTAAGAAATTGCGATCATTTGAACCCGAAATTGTGCACGTCCATGGCGAATTTAACATAGATAACTTGCATGCCTGCCGAATATTTCACTGTCCAGTTGTATTGAGCCCCCGTGGAGCATTTGCCCCACGATTATTAAAAAGAGGAGTTGGCCTGTGGGGTGGGAAATATGCCTATCTTAAACTAGCAAAAAAGATTTTATATGAAAAAGTCGTTGCATTCCACGGGCTTTCTCCATTGGAAAAAGTGCAAATTGAGGAACTTCTTCCAACGAGTCACGTCTATTGTGCGGCTCAAGGACCAAACCTTCAATTAGAAAAATACCTGATACCCGGAGTGAGAGAGGAAAGCTTTGACGCAATACAATTGATTTGTGTGGGTAGATTGGATGTCTACACAAAAGGATTAGATTACTTGGTGCAGGCTTTTGCCTATGCCGTGAAACGTATGCAAGGAAAACGGCTTTGTCTAAGACTCATTGGCCCAGATTGTAGGGGCGGAAAAGAACACCTGAAGCGACTGGCCCGAAGCTTAGGTGTCCTTGGGCAAATCACGTTCGAAGGTGTGGTCATAGGAAAAGAACTCATCCAAGCATTGAAGGCATCTGATATTTATGTCCAGATGTCGAGATATGACGGTTTTGGGCAAAGTGTCTGTGAAGCCCTGTTGATGAATAAGCCTGCTATCCTTTCTCGGGAAATCGGTTGTATCTCATATGCAGATATTGAGGATATGTCGCATATAAGGAAAGTTCATCTAAATGGTGGTGAAGCGGGTGATGCCATCATTGACTTTGCTGGACGCCTTAATGAACTTAACTCTTTGGCAAAATTTCATAGCAGTCAGTTAAAGACCATTTTTTCTTGGGAAAGCGCAGCCCAGGCCCACCTTAATGCCTATGCGCAGTTTTCCGGAAGTCGCCTGCCAGCGTACAGTAATTAATCTCATGCAAAAGGACAGAGTGTTGGAAAAGGACCGAATGAGACAGGCCGCGCCGATAGTCCTGTCTGATGGGGTTTTGGCATCAAACCTCTTTCGACTTTTTGAAAAAGAGGGAATTGGTTATGTATTGGTGGGGGATTCTCGGGAGTATCCAGCAAAAATATTGAGTGATGTGGATGTAGTGATTGAGCCGGAGTGCGTTAGTAAGCTTGTTCCCTGTCTGATGAAATTTTGTGATCTTTATAATTTAAAACTTATTCAGATTCTTCAGCATGAACAATCGGCATGGTTTTTTGTTTGCTCCTGGACCGGTAAGGATGGCAAGCACCATGTTTTTTACCCGGATGTTTGCACTGATTATGTTCGATGGGGAAGGCGATTCTTAGGGGCTCGCTGCTTGTTGTCCGGGCGTATTCGAAAGCAGGTTGAGGCAGATGGTCAGCAATGTTCTTTTTTTGTACCCGCCCCTGAACAGGCGTTTATCTATTACCTATTGAAAAAAATTGATAAAGGTTTTTTGGCTCCCAGTCATCAATCCTATCTGAGCGGAGAATGGAAAAAAGCGCAGAAGGAATCAAAGAAGCAATTGAGAAAATTTTGGAAGGAGCCGGAGGTAGAAATGCTTTGTGACGCAGCAGAATCTAATTCGTGGAATGAGGTGTGTGATGCATTGCCTAGGCTTCGAGTCGCTCTTCGCGAAAATCTCCCCTTTTCATTCAAAAGTTTTGCTTTAGATGTGCAAAGAAAAATTCTAAGAATAATGAAGCCAACAGGAGTTCATGTTGTCCTTCTTGGTCCAGATGGGTCTGGGAAAAGCACCATTCTGGAATGTATTGAAGGAACACTGGCATCTGCCTTTCGTAGGACCAAGCGGTATCATCTCAGGCCATTTTTTGGAAGTCCTCAACATGCTCGAGAACCAGAACCGAATCCGCATGGTAAACCGGTGAGGGGATTCCTGCCTTCCTTGATTAAGCTTGGGGTTTGGTGGATTGATTATACCATCGGGTATTTTATCAGTGTGTTTCCTTTTTTGGTTCGTTCGACGCTTGTATTGTTTGATCGGTATTATTTCGATCTAGCCATTGATCCTAGACGATATCGATATGGTGGTCCTCTTTGGTTAGCGAAGCTTTGTGGAAAATTCATTCCTCGGCCGGATTTAGTGATATTGTTGGATGTTCCGGCAGAGGAATTGTATTCCCGAAAAGCAGAAGTTTCGGTA
Organism: Nitrospiraceae bacterium; assembly: GCA_003523945.1. Lineage (GTDB taxonomy): Bacteria > Nitrospirota > Nitrospiria > Nitrospirales > UBA8639 > Nitrospira_E. Next base: position 4,130 of record DOFS01000129.1, read on the forward strand.
GAGGAAAGCCATCGCCAACGACTAGCTTACCGTGAATTTGTTGGCAC
>DOFS01000129.1:4410-5813 GCA_003523945.1 Nitrospiraceae bacterium
CTGAGATGAGGGCTCTAAGCCTTTTTCCTCCGGATGCAGAAATTAGGGCTCTCCCCACTTCCAAAAGCCCGCGGTTGCTTCTTGCTGGGTCGACCGTAAAACGTCGCTGGCAGGAAAGTGCTTTTTATCCTGCTCATAGAAGAATTGCCAAGTGTTACCGTTTCTTCTTGCGTTTAAAAGTGGCAACAGGATTGGGTTTGATGGCGCCCGTGGTAAATCATCATGCAAGTTTCAACGAATTGATAGGCGACATTTTTCCTGATGTGGATTCCGCTGCACTACTCATTGGGACTGCAGGACCCAATCAGAAAAATACTATCCAATTATGGAGTCGAGAGAGGGGCGTCGTTGGGTACATAAAGTATGCCGAGACGCACATTGCTCGCTCCAGGCTAGCAAACGAGTTCAAAATGTTGGAATGTATTCCTAAGGGAGTTGGTCCAGAGGTATTGAAGTACACATCATTTAACGACGGGAATGCCCTGGTTCTCAGTCCCATTGTTGGACGTGCTATGCCAGTAAGTATGCATCCGCCATCCTGGATTCACGGATTTCTGAATGGCCTTCAGATCTCACCCTGCGTAGGAATCGAAGAGCATCCTGGAGTAAAAATTTTCCAGGCGAAATACGGCAGTGCTGTCCTGCCTTGGCTTGAGTCTCTTTCTCATCGAAAATGGCCCGTTGTGTTTTATCATGGTGATTTTGCACCTTGGAACCTGCTGCATTGGTCAGGTAGAAATGCCGCTGCGATTGATTGGGAGTACGGATTATCAGAATCCATTCCGCACCTTGATTTAATCCATTACCTTTTACAAGTAGGGCGATTGATCCGGTTTTGGACTCCCCGCCAAACAAGGGTATTTGTCATTAACTACATGCTGAGACACTTCTCATTAGACCTTGAGGAGATCGAAGGATTAGTGAGGCTGTTAGCCTATCATGTTTATCGTGAGGCAATTGCTGACGGTCATTTGGAAAATACAAATCGTGTTCTTTGGTGGAGGTCCGTATGGGAATGCGAAAAGTGAAGCGACTGAAAGTCCTAATCTCAGCCTATGCTTGTGAGCCGGGGAAAGGTTCAGAGTCTGGTGTCGGCTGGAACGTGGCTCTGCAAATGGCAAAATATCATGATGTCTGGGTGATTACTCGCATCAATAACCGATCTAGCATAGAAGCCGCATTAGAGCAGTATGATCAACCTAAGCCTCATTTCCTCTATTATGATCTTCCCCGATGGATGCGTTTCTGGAAGAAGGGGGGAAGAGGCGTCAGAGCCTATTATTATATGTGGCAAATGGGAATTTTGGTATTGATCCGGAGGCTGCATCGCACAATGACCTTCGAACTAATACACCATGTGACATTCGTGAGATTTTGGACCCCGAGTTTTCTCTCTTTTCTCC
>DOFS01000128.1 GCA_003523945.1 Nitrospiraceae bacterium
CTTCCAACGAGTCACGTCTATTGTGCTGCTCAAGGACCAAACCTTCATTTAGAAAAATACCTGATACCCGGAGTGAGAGATGGAAGCTTTGACGCAATACAATTGATTTGTGTGGGTAGATTGGATGTCTACACAAAAGGATTAGATTACTTGGTGCAGGCTTTTGCCTATGCCGTGAAACGTATGCAAGGAAAGCGGCTTTGTCTAAGACTCATTGGCCCAGATTGCAGGGGCGGTAAAGAACACCTGAAGCGACTGGCCCGAAGCTTAGGTGTCCTTGGGCAAATCACGTTCGAAGGTGTAGTCATTGGAAAAGAACTCATCCAAGCATTGAAGGCATCTGATATTTATGTCCAGATGTCGAGATATGACGGTTTTGGGCAGAGTGTTTGTGAAGCTCTGTTGATGAATAAGCCTGCCATCCTTTCTCGGGAAATCGGATGTATCTCATATGCAGATATTGAGGATATGTCGCATATAAGGAAAGTTCATCTAAATGGAAGTGAAGCGGGTGATGCCATCATTGATTTTGCTGGACGCCTTAATGAACTTAACTCTTTGGCAAATTTTCATAGCAGTCAGTTAAAGAACATTTTTTCTTGGGAAAGCGCAGCCCGGGCCCACCTTAATGCCTATGCGCAGTTTTCCGGAAGTCGCCTGCCAGCGTACAGTAATTAATCTCATGCAAAGGGACAAAGTGTTGGAAAAGGACCGAATGAGACAGGCCGCGCCGATAGTCCTGTCTGATGGGGTTTTGGCATCAAATCTCTTTCGACTCTTTGAAAAAGAAGGAATTTGTTATGTACTGGTGGGGGATTCCCGGGAGTATCCAGCAAAAATATTGAGTGATGTGGATGTAGTGATTGAGCCGGAGTGCGTTAGTAAGCTTGTTCCCTGTCTGATGAAATTTTGTGATCTTTATAATTTAAAACTTATTCAGATTCTTCAGCATGAACAATCGGCATGGTTTTTTGTTTGCTCCTGGACCGGTAATGATGGCAAGCACCATGTTTTTTACCCGGATGTTTGCACTGATTATGTTCGATGGGGAAGGCGATTCTTAGGTGCTCGCTGCTTGTTGTCCGGGCGTATTCGAAAGCAGGTTGACGCAGATGGTCAGCAATGTTCTTTTTTTGTACCCGCTCCTGAACAGGCGTTTATCTATTACCTATTGAAAAAAATTGATAAAGGTTTTTTGGCTCCCAGTCATCAATCCTATCTGAGCGGAGAATGGAAAAAAGCGCAGAAGGAATCAAAGAAGCAGTTGAAAAAATTTTGGAAGGAGCCGGAGGTAGAAATGCTTTGTGACGCAGCAGAATCTAATTCGTGGAATGAGGTGTGTGATGCCTTGCCTAGGCTTCGAGTCGCTCTTCGCGAAAATCTCCCCTTTTCATTCAAAAGTTTTGCTTTAGATGTTCAAAGAAAAATTCTAAGAATAATGAAGCCAACAGGAGTTCATGTTGTCCTTCTTGGTCCGGATGGGTCTGGGAAAAGCACCATTTTGGAATGTATTGAAGGAACACTGGCATCTGCCTTTCGTAGGACCAAGCGGTATCATCTCAGGCCATTTTTTGGAAGTCCTCAACATGCTGGAGAACCAGAACCGAATCCGCATGGTAAACCGGTGAGGGGATTCCTGCCTTCCTTGATTAAGCTTGGGGTTTGGTGGATTGATTATACCATTGGGTATTTTATCAGTGTGTTTCCTTTTTTGGTTCGTTCGACGCTTGTATTGTTTGATCGGTATTATTTCGATTTAGCCATTGATCCTAGGCGATATCGATATGGTGGTCCTCTTTGGTTAGCGAAGCTTTGTGGGAAATTTATCCCTCGGCCGGATTTAGTGATATTGTTGGATGTTCCGGCAGAGGAATTGTATTCCCGAAAAGCAGAAGTTTCGGTAGAGGAAAGCCATCGACAACGACTTGCATACCGTGAATTTGTTGGCACCCTGACAAATGGACATATTATAGATAACTCGGATCGATTAGAGGAAACGATCCAGAAGGTTGAGGCTGTCGTACTCAATTATATGGCGATCCGTGCCATCTCCAGTCTTGGTCATGTTAAGCACTGAGATGAGGGCTCTAAGCCTATTTCCACCGGATGCAGAGATTAGGGCTCTCCCCACTTCCAAAAGCCCGCGGTTGCTTCTTGCTGGGGCGACCGTAAAACGTCGCTGGCAGGAAAGTGCTTTTTATCCTGCTCATAGAAGAATTGCCAAGTGTTATCGTTTCTTCTTGCGTTTAAAAGTGGCAACAGGATTGGGTTTAATGGCGCCCGTGGTAAATCATCATGCAAGTATCAAAGAATTGATAGGTGACATTTTTCCAGATGTGGATTCCGCTGCACTACTCATTGGGACTGCAGGACCAAATCAGAAAAATACTATCCAATTATGGAGTCGAGAGAGGGGCGTCGTTGGGTACATAAAGTATGCCGAGACGCACATTGCTCGCTCCAGGCTAGAAAACGAGTTCAAAATGTTGGAGCGTATTCCTAAGGGAGTTGGTCCAGAGGTACTGAAGTACACATCCTTTAACGACGGGAATGCCCTGGTCCTCAGTCCCATAGTTGGACGTGCTATTTCAGTAAGTATGCATCCGCCATCCTGGATTCACGAATTTTTGAATGGCCTTCAGATCTCACCCTGCGAAGGAATAGAAGAACACCCTGGAGTAAAAATTTTCCAGGCGAAATACGGCAGTGCTGTCCTACCTTGGCTTGAGTCTCTTTCTCATCGAAAATGGCCCGTTGTGTTTTATCATGGTGATTTTGCACCTTGGAACCTGCTGCATTGGTCAGGTAGAAATGCCGCTGCGATTGATTGGGAGTACGGATTATCAGAATCCCTTCCGCACCTTGATTTAATCCATTACCTTTTACAAGTAGGGCGATTGATCCGGTTTTGGACTCCCCGCCAAACAAGGGTATTTGTCATTAACTACATGCTGAGACACTTCTCATTAGACCTTGAGGAGATCGAAGGATTAGTGAGACTGTTAGCCTATCATGTTTATCGTGAGGCAATTGCTGACGGTCATTTGGAAAATACAAATCGTGTTCTTTGGTGGAGGTCCGTATGGGAATGCGAAAAGTGAAGCGACTGAAAGTCCTGATCTCAGCCTATGCTTGTGAGCCGGGGAAAGGTTCGGAGTCTGGTGTCGGCTGGAATGTGGCTCTGCAAATGGCAAAATATCATGATGTCTGGGTGATTACTCGCATCAATAACCGATCTAGCATAGAAGCCGCATTAGAGCAGTATGATCAACCTAAGCCTCATTTCCTCTATTATGATCTTCCCCGATGGATGCGTTTCTGGAAGAAGGGGGGAAGGGGCGTCAGAGCCTATTATTATATGTGGCAAATGGGAATTTTGGTATTGATCCGGAGGCTGCATCGCACAATGACCTTCGAACTAATACACCATGTGACATTCGTGAGATTTTGGACTCCGAGTTTTCTCTCTTTTCTCC
>DOFS01000126.1 GCA_003523945.1 Nitrospiraceae bacterium
AAACAATCGCCTTCCCATTCATAAGCCATATAGCGGTGTTGCCATCAGTGGTGTTGCGCCAGAGGAGGTCGGCCTTGCCGTCACCATTCATATCGTCAATGGCTTGAATGGCCCAACTCGTGGAGACCGAGCCGAGAAAGTCTGCCGAGGTGATGGTCAATCCGTCCATCAGCCATACGGCAACTGCCCCGCTGGTGTTATTGCGCCAGACAAGGTCTGCCTTGCCATCCCCATTAAGATCGCCCACTCCACTCATGGCCCATTCCATGGGTAAATGGCCCAGGATTCCCACTGTTGCGACACTCGTCCCATTGAGCAGCCATCCGGCAACCTCGCCGGTCTTTATATTTCGCCAGATGAGGTCGGCTTTCCCGTCCCCATTTAGATCGTATTTTTTGAGTAGGATGTTATTGGATACGGTGACGGTTACCGGCGTTGCGGTGGTCGTATTCCCCGCCGCATCCCGGGCGATAGCTGTGAGGGTGTACGGGCCATTCGACACGGTGGTGGTATTCCAGGATGAAGAGAATGGGTAGGTGGTATCTTCAGCTCCGAGGTTGGCGCCCTGGAGTTGGAATTGTACGCCGGTCACCCCGCCAGTATCGCTGGCGTTGGCGCTCACCGTCACCGTGCCGGAGACGGTGCCCGCGCTTGGGGTCGTCAGCGTGACCGTGGGTGGAGTGGTGTCCGCTGAAGGCGGTGGTGGTATGCTGGTATTGTTCACGGTGACCGTGACGGAGGCAGCGGTTTTGGTATTGCCTGCTGCATCCCGGGCGATAGCCGTGAGGGTGTACGAGCCATTGGGCGCGGTAGTGGTATTCCAGCTGGTTCTGTAGGGACTGCTCGTATCTTCGGGACCGAGGTTGGCGCCCTGGAGCCGGAATTGAACGCCGGTCACCCCGCCAGTATCGCTGGCGCTAGCGCTGACCGTCACGGTGCCGGAGACGGTGCCCGCGCTGGGTGCCGTCAGGCTGACCGTCGGTGGCGTGGTGTCAGCTGGCGGGGGTGAGCTTGCGGTAAGGGTGATTTGTGCTTCGGTAGAAGGGGCACTTTCATTTCCTGATGTATCAAATGCTTTTGCGATTAATCCATAGGTTGTGCCTCCATTGAGCCCGGAAATGGTTGTTGAGGGGGAGGAGGGATTATTGGGAAATCCTGAAAATATGGGTTGTCCAAAATCTTGAGAAGGTAACGTCCGTTTGTAAATTTTATATCCTGCTAAATCCGATTCGTTATTTGCATTCCAGGTTAGTTGGATAGAGGAAGCCGAATACGCGGGGCTAACGAACAATCCGAAGAGGAGAAGCGTAAGGACTGCCGTATGCGTGATTACGGAACTCAAGGTGGTGGTTCGTCGGATCATACTCTACTCCTTGTCGTATTCGGATCGACGCTCTCATCCTCTCCTCCCCCTGCAATGATGTCTTCCTTCGGTAACCGGACGGTCAGGCGTGGGCCCCTGACTCCTGGCTTTGCGACCCTACTTCACAGTAGGTGTGCCGTTTCGGGAAAAGGATTTTATGAATTGGTTAACTTTTTCTTATCCTCTGTCTCCCTGTGTTATCGACACCCCCAAACTGTCTGCCGAACATTTCGGAGAAGTAAGGAAAAACTTTAGAGAAGACAACAATGGGTTATGAAGAATCTAGGCAGAGGAAAATCGGAGAATATAAAAAAACGAGCGGAATGATCATGGGAATAAGGAAAGGAAATTAAACTTGGTTAGCAAAGGAGGGGACGGAAGGGCAGGCTCTTAGGTGAATCCCCTGGTGGCCATGTCTCATGCCTACCGTTGTAATTTTACAGATTTTATAAAAAATTCGATTCGATCAACACTGCAATGGTGAAAGTTTGGCATTATCTGGATGAAAAACAATGCTGGCAACTACGACAAAGAAAAATAAAAAAAACGAACAGTCCCGTCATGACCACAGGTTGTTCACCCGAGGGATTGTTTTGTTGGTAACCATTCGGTCTGCTGATCCGAACACGCCTACACCAACTTGATGGCTACGGCGAACATTCTCTTTTGGTGTGATGAAAAAACTGCGCACCACTTTTCATGGGAAAGACGATGCTTGGCAAGTGACGGGCTGCCAACAGCGAGTAGATGTCACGAGCTGAAGGGGAGATGGAATCACGATTGTCACTATTGGACAGAATGGAGGAAGGGGAATTTCTTAAGATGTTCGAAACCAGTCCGTGCCACAGGAGGGATAGAATGATGGATGTCGTTTGTCAGAAAGATGATGGAGACGAGAGAATTTTCCCAGATCGGTGAGCAATTGTTTAATGCTAGGGAAGCGGGGAGGGCATTTTTTATATTCCTTTCGTGGGGTTGCCCATGAGGCCATTCAGGGGAGTGATCTAGTATTTTTTATCCGCATCACTGAATTTCCCAGTCTGTGGAAGCGGCACCAGGAAAGGTTGTAAAGGTAAGGGCGACCCCGTTCATTAGCCATACCGCCACAGCTCCATTGCTGTTGTTCCGCCAGATGACGTCTGATTTGCCATCCCCATTCACATCTTCTGCTCCAGCAATCTGCCATGTTGCCAGCACAGTCGCCGGGAAGCCTGATGAGGCGATTGACGTTGCATTCATGAGCCATATGGCGGTGTTGCCATCA
>DOFS01000548.1:0-723 GCA_003523945.1 Nitrospiraceae bacterium
AAAACTTCCACATCTGCCAATATCGCTTATACGTTGGCTCGTGATTTAAACGAACCGACGCTGGTCATTGACTGTGATTTTAAATGTCCGAATCTTCACCGGATTCTCGGTCTTAACCCGGCCCCGGGTGTGGCAGAATATTTTTCGGGAGTTGAAGGATTAGAAGCCTGCCTGCAACAAATACCTGACTTGCCGCTGTGGTGTATGTCGGTGGGAGATGTCCACAGTCATCCGGTGCCCCTTGCCAAGTTGAGCAATCTTTCTGCGATTCTTGAGACAATGACCACCCGGTATCGGTTTATCATTCTGGACGGCCCGCCGGTCTTGCCATTGGCGGATGTCAATGTGTTGAGCGGATTAGCCAATATCGTGCTAATGGTGGTTCGGTCCGGAGTCACTCCCAAGGATGCCGTGCAAAAGGCCCTCGATATGATCCATCACACAGGGCCGAGGAGACTGGTGTTAACCGATGCATGGACGCAAGGGGTGCCCTACTATGTGCGGCAGGGTTACACCCGTCTTTACTCGCTGGGTAGCAAGAACTAGGGGCAAGCTATCGGGGAAGAAGTTTTCATGATGGTCAGTCACCGGGAAGCCACAGATTGGGGGCTGGTATGCAGAACTGAATCGTTACCTCCTGTCTGGGGTGATTGCCATTTTTTCCTCATCGCCTTCTGTGCGCTACTTGATTGGGAGAGACATGTCCTCAGAGCCTGAGATACG
>DOFS01000548.1:927-3082 GCA_003523945.1 Nitrospiraceae bacterium
GGATTTGCATCTAGCCCGTGGGGTTTTTTATGCGATGTCTATGGAGGTGCTTAGCCATATTTGCCTCAAAGCGGTGGCCCAAAAAGCGTGTCCTCATTTTAGGAGACGGGCCCTTGGCCCAAGCACTTGCACGTGTCCTGGTGCTCGATAGGTCTTACCGGTATGACGTCAAAGGGTTTTTGACTCATAATCCCGCGCTGGTGGGAACATCGTTAGTGAATCCCAAAGTTCTCGGCACGATCAATCAGCTATTTGAAATCTCCGAAAAGCAGGAGATCGAGACGATCGCGGTCTGTGTGGAAGACCGTCGGGGTACCTTACCGCTGGATTCTCTCTTGGATGTGAAGTCCATGGGCCTGGAGGTGATGGATGGACACCGCCTCTATGAGACCGAATGCGGGCGGCTGTCGATCGATGAGCTTAAGCCAAGCTTTCTTATTTTTTCATCCGGATTCAGGCGAAAACCGATCATTATGTTTCTCAAACGCCTTGGAGATTTTTTCGGGGCATTCCTGGGACTTGTGGCGCTGGCTCCCTTGTTAGGATTGATTGCCGTGTTTATCAAATTTGACTCCCCTGGACCGGTTCTTTATCGACAAACACGGGTAGGGCATCATGGGTATCCCTATACCCTGTTAAAATTTCGTTCGATGCGGAATGATGCTGAAGTCGAAGGGATTCAGTGGGCGGCCCTGGGAGATGTGCGTGTGACGAAAATCGGCGGCTGGCTTCGGAAACTTCGATTGGATGAATTACCACAGTTGATTAACGTCTTAAAAGGTAATATGAGTCTGGTTGGCCCTCGCCCCGAACGTCCGCATTTTGTCCAAGAGCTCCGGAAATCCATCCCCTACTATGATCTTCGACACACGGTCCGTCCAGGAATTTCAGGTTGGGCCCAGATTTGTTTTCAGTATGCCGGGTCGCTGGAAGACTCCCATATTAAATTGCAATATGATCTTTACTATGTGAAAAATCTCTCGTTGTGGTTGGATCTGCGAATTCTCCTGAGGACCATTGGTGTCATGTTCAGGGGGGAGGGTGCGCGATAAATGAGATTGGCAAGAATTCTGTGGGAAATTTTGAGCCACTCCAGGTTTGGCCTCATGCCGTCTGTGTCATCGGCGCCTGCGACCTCACGTGCTCCGTCTTGATCGTTCTCCTGATCTGACCATTTCCGGAATGCCCTTCACCTGCTTGAACGGGTTTTCGCCCTATAGGAACACCGTCCACATTCGCCGCTGGAGTATCGCGTGCCCTCAGGTACGGGCGATGTTTCTCTCAGGTGCTGCACCAGGGAGAAGATGTCCTTGATCGGGAACCGGAGTCTCTAACCTCTCTCCGTCACCCCTGCCTAGCCTGCATCATTTGCTCTGTGTTTCGTGGCCTTAGGGAGGGTTTCTCCCTTTGGGAATCGGCAATGCCCACAGTGGCGCTCCTCGTCCAATGCCATGGGACTTTAGTGAAACTTCAAAGAAACCGAAAGGGTCTGAAACCAAATAAAAGGCCGAGCATTCACGATGATTAACGGGTTAAGCTTCGACATTGAAGAACATTTTCAAGTGGCCGCCTTTGATTGTGTGGCCCGACGACGCCATTGGGATAGCCATGAAAGCCGGGTGGAGCAAAACACCCATCTTATTCTGGATCTTCTCGAGAGGCAGGGAATTCATGCCACAATGTTTGTGCTGGGGTGGGTAGCCGAACGACACAAAGGATTAATCAGACGCATCGTGGAGTCCGGGCATGAATTGGCCTCTCATGGGTATGCGCATGAACTTATTACCGGGCAAACGCCTCGGGTGTTTCGGGAAGATATCCGTCGGGCCAAACATCTTTTAGAAGATATTGGAGGTACGCCAATCTTAGGCTACCGTGCTCCGACCTTTTCTATTACCAAGGAATCCGAGTGGGCCATTCCGATCCTGGTTGAGGAAGGCTACCAGTATGATTCCAGTATTATGGCCGTTGTCCACGATTATTATGGAATGCCCGGGGCTATCCCAACCATTCATGCCATCTCCACCGATTCAGGACCCATTTGGGAAGTGCCGCCATCGACTTGTAAATGGGCCGGAATGACCTTTCCCGTTGCGGGGGGTGGATATTTTCGGCTGTTTCCTTATCGGGTCCTCAAGCCCCTCTTGCAGCGAAT
>DOFS01000135.1 GCA_003523945.1 Nitrospiraceae bacterium
GCTGGAATTCGGGAAGGGTCCAGGCCTGTGTGGCATGGCATGCCGCACAATCCTGGCCCAAGAGTTCGAAATGCCGATCATCGTTTTTGTGACAGGTCGCACAGTTCAAAATCGCTTCTTCAGGCGCTAGACCAGGGTTGTTCAGCGGGGAAGCCACCAGAACTTCCGAATGCTCAAGCCAATTCATCAGGTTCCAGCGAACCATCTCTGCTTCGCCGAGGGAATCTCCATCACTCGGGAGAGTGGACAAGCCGATCTTGGCCAGAGCCCGGTGATCCATATTCGTTGGCTTTCGAACGTGTCCTTGATGTTCGAGATGGCAAGATCGACATTCCCTTACGTCGGCATGAAAGGCCGTCGGCTGACGCTGCAGGAGCGATTCCTCATTGGCATGGCAAAGAATGCACTTGGTCGCATCCACTCCCATGACAGGGGTATGGCAGGATGCACAATTCTGTTCCAGAGAAGCATGGACAACGGAGAGTTCCCCTGGATTGACCAATCGCTGCCAGGTGTTGGCAGCCATCGGCGCCCCCACGCTGGTATAGACAAGACCTAATCCCCCTAATAACGCGAGCAGCGTGAACCCGACACTTCGCAGCCCACCCGTAGACCACCATCCTGTTTTCATGAAAACCACCGCAACCCAAAGTGAATGGCTGCCCAAACGTGGAGGGCGAGAAGCGCATACAGCACCATGGATAAGGTGATGTGAATTCTCAGCCACAAGGTAAACACATGTTTGATGGTGCCGTGCGTCCTGATAGCGTATTCCAGGTCAGCGATCGCATCAGAAAGCCGAATGGCACGGAGGCCGATGGACATCGTTTCCGACTCCTGTTCCTGTACGCTGAAGAAGGCTCCTCCCAACAACCGGGAGAAAAAGCCGTCAAAGGGTTTGAGTTGAGCCGTCTTATCCGCGCAGCAGGTTCGCAGCCGTTGCAGGGTCTCCTGGTATGAGGAACTCAGGTCGTTGAGCATGGTCTGTTTTTCTTTAAGCTCTTGAGAAATCCGACCCATGAGATAGCGGCCGGTGAATCCGCTCAATACGACAATGACCGTCATGCTGGTTAAGGCAATTCCCAATGGACTTTCAAACTTATGGCCCGTATGGAACAATACTAAAATGGGTCCCACGACACCGGCATAGATGTGCCATGCGAGCAGCGTACGCATCGAAACAAAACGCGTCACAGCCTGCTTGAGAGTTTTCACTCGTTTGATGATGAGATACGCCAGTGGAACAAGCATAAGCGTCGCCCCACTCACGCCAAACACCCCACCCCACAAACTCCCTGCAAAACGTGGCGACCGGTGGACAAGAAAGCCGAGCCATAAAAGGGAAAAAAAGAGAACCAGACCGCCAATCGTTAAGGCTTCACGTTCCTTCATCAGTTTTCACCTTCTCTAGGCATCGATCTCCACGTTGCCGGTAGACTTGGCCTGACAAGCGAGAATCATCCCACTGGCTTTGTCGTCTGGATCCAGGCCGTCTTCGACCTCCATCGTCACTGAACCCGACAAGAGTTTAACCCGGCACACGCCGCACGAGCCGGTTCGGCAGGAATAGTCGATGTTGACGTCGACCCGCTCGGACGCCTCCAGCACCGTCTCGTCCGGCAGGAATTCCGTTGATGTATCCGATTTCTGAAACGTGACTGTCCCGGCCTTCTCGACCGGCGGCGTTTTTTGGATTTTCTCGCGTTCTGCAGCCCTGGCCTGCGGTTTCTGCTGCGAGCCAAAGTTTTCGGTGTGAATCTTCTCTCTAGGTACGGCCAACTCAGCCAACATCTGCTTCACCGCATCCATCATGGGCGGCGCCCCACACAGATGAATCCACTTCGAGGCGATGCCGGGCACCCATTCCGCGAGTCGATCTTTGGATAGCCGCCCGCGATGGTAGCCGTCGGCGTCTTTTGCAATACGACTCATGGCGATAAAGACGTGTAAGTTGGGATGACGCGCTTGAAGCCGTTTCAATTCGGACTGGAAGATGAGGTGTTCGGGATCGCGGCACGCCGCGATAAAGTAGATGTCACCATTCCATCCCATGTCGGTCAATGCCCGGGTGATACTCATCATCGGGGTGATGCCGACGCCCCCGGAGATGAGCACAATGCTGTCCGCCTCCTTTCCAGTAAACACAAACTTCCCGCTCGGAGCTTGAACCTCGAGCGTGTCGTTTACCTTGACGGCGTCGTGTAGATAGCGCGACCCGGCACCTTGCTCTTCACGTTTCACCGTGATCTCGCAGAAGTATCCTTGAGTCGGGGAAGAGGACATGGTATAGCTCCGACGAATCGGCTTGTCGCCGGTCGGCATGGTTAACGTGAGAAATTGACCAGGCAGATAACTGAAGGGAATGCCCCCGCCATGACAGGCCACGAGACGGAAGGTTTTGACGTCCACAGTTTCCTGGTAGATTTGGGCGACCCGAAGTCTACAGAGTTTCTTCTTGGCGACGGGCAGGAGCCCCTTCGAGATATCGGGTTGATCTGTTGATTGGTCCTCTTCGGTTGCGCACACCTCCGTCGAGTCATTGCAGCACTCGGCAGAAGCCGTTGCCGGACTTTTCGCCTCTTGTGACGTGGGCGGACGGGCGGATGTTGTTTGGGAATTTGATGGTGAACCTCCTCCGTCCGATGATTTCAC
>DOFS01000018.1:0-3540 GCA_003523945.1 Nitrospiraceae bacterium
TGGTAATCTACCATATCGCACTTGTTGCCCAGGATAGGTCTAATACCCTTCTTCATTTGTCATCCTTTTGTCCACCCTCGCGGCATTTGCCAGGCCTTAAAAAAAATTATCCTAGTCCGATTCAAGCACTCCGACCGCTCTTTATGCAGCACAGCAACTCTGACCTGAATTTGTCTTCACCGGGGAATCAATCCAAGCCGCGGCACCATCTAACCATAAGTCCATCCAGGAGCTTTTAGGCCACTTAGCCCAACCGAAAGTCCGCATGAGGTACATCAACCAAATTTCAGTAAAGGGCATCCAGGGAGAGGTCCTTATAGGTCCTTATAATAGTTTCTTGATCAAGTTTCCCTTATCGGCACGCTTTATAGATGCTATTGACCAACTTGGTGGCATACGGCATTTTAACCGTGATCAGATTTGCCTACCCAGAACAGCCAACAAGTCAACGGACCGAATGATGGTAGTGAGAGTTTGTTGGCTTAGGCCACCTTTGCGAGAGCGCCAGGCCAAGGAGACGGGCCAGGCCACGGAACCCATCAGGAGCATGGCCGAGAGCATAGGGAGGGTCTCATATCATCGCAGAACGATGTTGTAGATTTGGTGCCGCTTTCGAAGGGCACTGCTTTTCCCTGGTTCCAGGAGAATGAAAGAAAATGGCTAAAGGGAGGATCAAAGGAAAAGGGGGGTAAAGCAGAATCCGGTGGGTTGAAACGTCTGGGTGGGCGCCCCCTCCCGCTCAGTAGGCCGGCAAAATTGACTGGGAATTGGCGGTTTGTGAGAAATCCGATAACTCAATGCTGAGTAGGGTAAAGTGGGGTGCCCCGATATAAGTCAGTATGGTCGGGCTGCTTTGGTCAATGAGGCCAGCCGATCCGGATGACCACCGCTGTTGCCTTGCCAAAAGGACCATGGTTCTCCCAGTAATTGGAACCCGTTTTCCGAGTGAGAAGATCCAACCCGGGTCGTCAAAGACCCAGAACCCTACAGCAAATCAAAGTCGAGGGTCAGCGAGGTCGGCCTTTGAGGGACTGAGTCATCCAAACAGCAATGTGGCCGTGAAGATAGTGACGAACACTTCACTCAAAGGCTATTGGATCGGCATGGGCTCATCCAAATTATGAATAAAATCATAAGGGCACAAAATTGAGTGAGATTCGGCAAGGATGGAACGGATGGGAAGAGTAACTCGTGTTACCCGTCACACAGGGGGTGTTAAGCCTGGGGTATTATGTTGGATCGAATGAAGCGTTCAAGTAGGGGTGCCCCGTTGGAGCACGAGAAGCCTTCCGTGACCAGGATTCTGAGGAGGCTAAAGCCATCCCGCCGGATCCCGGACACATGCTTTTGACTCGGAAAGGCGCACGTGGGGTCCTACCTCTTAGTTAAAAATTGCGCCAATTCGCATACGGCTTGACCCGATAAATTTCTTCTACAGGATTAGGCAGGACGAGTCCCTGTTGCTCGAGTATATGAGCGGTTCTCCACAGTGGAAGGCCCACGATCGTGGGATAATCCCCTTCGATTTTGTCGATAAGTCGGGCCCCCTCCCCCTGAATCGAATAGCTTCCAGCTTTTCCCAGGCTTTCTTCTGTACTCAAATAAGCTGTGAGAGTCGCCTCATCAAAGGGTTTGATCCAGACGAATGCGGTTTCCACGAAATCGATGACAAAATTGACAACCTGGTGTATGACGGCCACGCCGGTGTGGACCTGATGACACTGACCTCGGAGGTGGCGAAGCATTGATTCGGCCTCCTGCATACTTTCCGGCTTTCCTAAAAGGCGACCTTCGATTTCGATCACGGTATCGCTCCCGATCACCAAGTCATGCGGATGCTGGGTTGCCACGGATTGGGCTTTCTCAAGGGCGAACTGCCGGGTTTGTTGGATGGGTGAGAGGTTCAGTGAGAGCTTTTCCTCGGAAAGTGGCGAGACAATGCGAAAGGGCAATCCCAATAATTCGAGTAACTCCCGGCGACGGGGCGAGGTTGAAGCTAGGGTAAGTTGCATGTCTGCCTGAAAAAGGGCTGACTTAGATGGACGTGAACCCTACCGCAGGATTTTCCAGCGCCATGTGGAGGTTGCGGTAGGTGTCAAGAATCTTCACGACGTCCTGGCTGCTGTTTGTTCGGACCATTTGGGCGCGCATGGCGGCTGCATAGGGAAAGCTGGAGCAGTACCATCCAAGGTGCTTGCGCATGCGCACAAAGCGTTCGGGCCCATGGATGGCTTCGAAATATTTCGCATGATTGATCATCGCCTGAAATTTCTCATCCAGACTCGGCTCTGGCGCATTGAGTTCCAGGGGTGATCCGGTAAAAAAAGCTTCCCGAACCTGGGGGATGCCTTGAAAGATCCAAGGGTTTCCCAATGACCCTCGGCCTATTAACACTCCATCGACACCAGATTCTTGAATGCGCGTTCTGGCTTCCTGAAGGGTCTGGATGTCTCCATTGCCCAGCACCCTGATTCCGTGTTTCCGAATACGTTCGGCGGCCTGGGCGATCGCTTCCCAGTCTGATTGGCCACGGTACATTTGGGAAAGAGTTCGGCCATGAATGGCAATGACCTCAGGCCGACCTTGGATCAGGCAGTCGCTCCATTCATCGATAATATTGCAGTCGTAGCCCAAGCGAGTTTTAACTGAGAGTGGAATAGGTGCTCGTTGTTGAGGTTGGGTCAGTTCGGGGTGCTCGGCTTTGAGTTGGGCGATGGCCTGGAGGGCATTCGCCTTTAGGCCAAGATCGATCAGAGATTGTCCGCCGGCCCAATCCTGAATGCCTTTTCGAGCCCTGTCCATCAACTCCAGGGCTAGGTTCGGGGTACGAATCAACCCGGCGCCACTCCCGGAAGATGCCACGTTTTTTGAGGGGCAGCCCATGTTGATGTCCAGGCCGTCAAAGCCCAATTCACAGACAACGTGCGCGGCCTGGTAAAATAAGTCAGGATCTTTTCCATAGATCTGAGCGATGACGGGCCGTTCCGCTTTTGAATAGCGAAGACTGTCGAGGGCTTTCAGTCGTCCTGAGCAAATATCGTGGACATTGGTGAATTCCGTAAAGACCACATCAGGTTTCCCATATGTCGCGACCATATGGCGGAAGGCCGAATCTGTGACGCCATCCATAGGAGCCAGCCCAATGATGGGCTGGGGAAGGGTCTGCCATAGTGTAGGAGAGGTCTGAGTGGATTGACTCATGGGATGTATGAATGAGATCAGGTTCTTGAGTTATGAGGTATTTTTACCGAAAACGTCTAGGTGTTCCTTTAAATCTTACACCATACATTTTGATACAATTGAGCGATAAGTGACGGGAAGCTTCTGGTAGAGCCTAGTCCTACGTCCAAGTTTTGTCTTTCTTGAATGTGGAGGAAAGCGAATGTCATTACCTGAAAATCCTATTTTGGAAACGCCATCTGGTTTAAATCATTCTGGCAAAAAAAATATCTTGGAAGAGGAGATTGTACGGGAAATTAAGGCTCTTTGGACAGGACCTCTTACTGATGTGCGAATGGCCTTATTGAAAGAAATGGTCGG
>DOFS01000018.1:3745-5640 GCA_003523945.1 Nitrospiraceae bacterium
CTGCGCTATGCCTTTCGGGTGTTCCGACAATATCGCGGGGTGAAAAAAGTGAGTATTTTTGGCTCGGCCAGGACTCGAGCGGATGAGCCAAATTATAAGCTGGCGGCACAATTTGGAAAGCTACTCAGTCAACGTGGCTTTATGGTGATCACGGGGGGCGGGCCAGGCATTATGCTAGCCGGGAATGAAGGCGCTGGTCGGGAGCATAGCTTTGGGGTCAATATCATGCTGCCTTTTGAGCAAGCTCCGAATGCCTTGATTGCGGATGATAAAAAACTGGTGCATCTCAAATATTTTTTCACGCGAAAGCTGTTACTGGTAAAGGAAACCCATGCCGTTGCTCTCTTTCCTGGGGGATTTGGGACCTTAGATGAAGCGTTTGAAGTATTAACGCTGATTCAAACGGGAAAAACGGACCCGATTCCCGTCGTGTGTATTGAGCACCCAGGTGGCGATTATTGGCAACGGATGATGGAATTTTTAGAGCGACAGCTCTTATCACGCGGATTTATTAATCGATCAGATTTAGCGTTGTTTAAAGTCGTCTATTCGGCGGAGGAAGCCGTAGAGGAAATTCAGAAATTTTTCCGGGTGTATCATTCTCTAAGAATTGTGAAAGATATGATGGTTATCCGAATTCAGCAACAGCTCTCGCAGGCGGAGTTGACTCAGTTGAACCAGGAATTTTCTGATCTCTTAGTCGATGGGCAGTTTCAGCAAGTTGAGCCGTTACCCGAGGAGTGGGATGAACCCCACATTTCTCACTTGCCGCGTCTGGTGTTACATTACAATTGGAAAGAGTTAGGACGACTTCGACAGTGTATTGATTGGCTCAATGCGCGAGCGATGGTTGCGTAGGCATGGAGGGGAAGTTGAGGTTTTGTGCCGATTTATTGACATCTGTTGGTAAACTGATAAGCTCAGCCCGAAAGGTAAAATGATGATAAAATTTGATGAATTGCCCAAACAAACTCCGCCGGAGGTGGTGTTGTACCACGCCGATTGCATGGATGGATTTGGAGCAGCTTGGGCTCTTTGGAAACGTTTTCCACATGCTCGCTATGTGGCAGTAAAGCACGGTAATCCGCCGCCGGAAGGATTGCAAAACAAACATGTAGTGATGGTTGATTTTAGTTATCACCGCGACACGATATTGGCCTTGGCTGATCAAGCGGCCAGTCTGCATATTTTGGATCATCACATTACCGCGCAGGATGCTCTAAAAGATTTGCCTTTTGCGTATTTTGATATGAACCGGAGTGGTGCGGTTTTGGCATGGGAATGGGCCCACACACAGCCGGTTCCCTGGCTCCTGCAATATGTCCAGGATAAGGATTTGTGGCATTGGCGCCTTCCCAATAGTCGGGAAATTAGTGCTTCGCTGGCGTCATACCCGTTTGGATTTGAACGGTGGGACAGCTTCCAATTTGAAACATTAAAAGTTGAAGGAACAGGAATATTGCGATCCGAAAAGTTATTGGTGGAAAAGATAATTAGCGAAGTCACTATGGTGTTGTTCGAAGGGCATACGGTTCCTGCCATTCATTCAGCCGTACTAACTAGCCAAATCGGGGAGCATCTTTCCGATAGACATCCGTTTTGTCTCATTTGGCATCAAAAAGATGGCCGAAGGTATTTTTCCCTTCGGTCAAAAGCCGGAGGGATTTCTGTAGCTGATATTGCCGCGAAATATGGTGGGGGCGGACACACACATGCTGCCGGTTTTTCGATCTCTCTGGATGGTGATTCTCAGAATTTTCTTAACCCTTTTGTGGGTCTGCCTGATTTTTCTCCTGCCTCTGTTTCGTTCTAAGTTAGAACCTTTTTGCGGGTGAATCCATGATTCCACTTCGGGATGACAATCCTATTGAAATTACGCCTGTGGTGACTGTGGC
>DOFS01000018.1:5774-6326 GCA_003523945.1 Nitrospiraceae bacterium
CGCTTGTATCCTGGTGTTCCTTTATGAGATCTCTCTCCCGATGTCCAGCAATGAAGCATTTGTGTATATGTACGGGGCGATTCCCGCAGTGGTGTTGGGGCATGCTCAGCTACCACCTGAGTTGGTGAGCCTGCCTGCCTATGGGACGCTGATCTCGAGTATGTTTCTCCATGGGGGCTGGATGCATTTAATCGGGAATATGCTCTATCTGTGGATTTTTGGAAATAATATTGAAGATGTGATGGGTCATGCGAAATTCGTCTTGTTCTATATAATCTGTGGGGTATTGGCTGCCTTCAGTCATGCGTTGATTGATCCTGCATCAACAATCCCAATGGTTGGCGCAAGTGGGGCCATTTCAGGGGTATTAGGGGCGTACTTATTGCTGTATCCTCATGCGCGGGTTTTAGTTTTAGTTCCTTATGGGTTTATAGGTACATTTAATGTCCCAGCGGCAATGGTATTGGGCTTATGGTTTTTGATGCAGGTATTCAGTGGTGGAATGAGCCTTGGAAATGAGGGAGGAGGAGTCGCTTTTTTTGCGCACATTGG
>DOFS01000200.1:0-507 GCA_003523945.1 Nitrospiraceae bacterium
ATGAGGACCGGAGCGCCCCTGTCCTCGCTAACGGGTGGCTGCGACATCTGGGCGTGCTGGGGAATGAGTGAGCCAGGTTTCGAAGCTGGTCTTGCCGAGTCGAGCGGTATTGCCCGGAACCAGTGTTCTCTCGCTGATTTTGGCCCCAGAGTATAGAGCTTTGGGATCAGGGATGACCTCGCGGAGATCTTCGAGCGTGGCCAAACGCCGCCGTACTAGTTCATCCAACCGAAACTCCTCCGGACCCCCAATTTCCACGATGCCGTTTACCGGCTGACCTACCGCGATCCTTCCCACGGCACTCGCGACATCGTCCGCTGCCATGGGCTGGAAGAGCACAGGTGGCAAACGCACCGTGTCGCCGTCGGAGGAAATGTCGGCAATGCTTTTGAGAAATTCGAAAAACTGTGTCGCCTGAACGATCGAGTAGGGGATCGAGGATCGCTTGATAAGCTTCTCCTGAACGATCTTCGCGCGAAAGTAGCCGCTCTCGGACAGCCGCTCGGT
>DOFS01000200.1:686-1714 GCA_003523945.1 Nitrospiraceae bacterium
CGGGTTGACGTGGTGAAAAACTCCATCACCGCTTTCTCCTCGAAGGATGGCGAATTCGAGACATCGACGACAACCGAAGCGCCTTCCAGGACTTCGGCCAGTCCCTCGCTGGTGAGGGTGTTGACGCCGGAATTGGGTGACGCCGCCACAGCCTGGTAACCGTGTTCACCGAGTTTCGTGACGAGCTTTGACCCGATAAGCCCGCTGCCGCCTATAACCACGATTTTCATTCTTGACCTTCCGTTCGACATGATGAACCTCCTGTTGTGTGATCGCCCGTAGTCCGGACGAGTGACTTCTGAAACCTACTCAATGTTGTGTTGAACCGTCCTTCTCATTTGATTGCTCTCTGGATCGTTCCGACAGTCACTTGACTGGCACGAGTAATGGGGCGCCCTTGTCCTTGACCAAGAACACCAGGAATTTTGCCGGCTTGATGCTGCTTGCGTTCCGACTCACGACGTGAACATCGCTGGGACTTTCGTACCAGGTCTGTCCTGGTGTCAGCGTCACTTCTTTCCCACCCTCCACTTGCATCACAATGGAGCCTTCCAGCACGTAGATAAATCCATGTGCGTTGTGTCGGTGGATCGGGTCAGACCCGCCGGGAGCCTTTTGCACTGTGATCATCAACACTTCCCTGCCGGGAATTTCCGGCAGATCTTTCGCCATGAGCGGCGTGACTTCAGCCGCCTGAGCCATCGATGTGCCGGTCATAAGACCTAGCAACACCAACACGAGTTTCCTGTTCTTCGTAATTGACTTTCCATTCGTCATGATGAACCTCCTATTGTGTGATCGCCGCTAATGCGGACAAGTGATCTCCGAAACCTGCTCAGAATTGTGTTGAACCGTCCTTCTTCTTTGCTTTTTACATGGGGCCCTCCGGTGTATGTGATTTTCGCTATCGAAACCCAGTCCTTTATTCTTCTCTGGCATTTTCACGAATCATCCATTCCCATATGTAAGGCCGGCAATGGAGAAGTTCCACGCCCCCTTTCTTGCAAGTATTCAGGAATCGAACGGCC
>DOFS01000200.1:1918-8633 GCA_003523945.1 Nitrospiraceae bacterium
TTGCAGCCGACCGCTTAGGCGGATGATCGTCTTGTGTCTGTCTGCAGTTTTTTCAATCCTTATTGTCATCGGCGCTATTTATGATCTGTACGGTAAATTGGTATCGCAAGGAGGATGCCAATGATAACCGCTTGAATTTTTTGCGATTAGCGCGGCAGCAGTTGACGAATTTTCAGCATTTGCTGAAATATCGGCAAGCAGGAGCGTCATCGGTGTGATTGAATCGGTCCGTTTGTGTAGGAGAGGGTGAGAAGGGACTCAGTCTGAAGAAGACTAGTCCGGAAGCAACGAAAGGGGTTAGGTGGATCGACGGGTGAAACGCTGCTTGTCAATTCCCAGGCTCTTGATTTTCGAGTCGAGCGTCTGTCGCGGAATTCCCAGCTTCGCTGCTGCGCCGGTTGGGCCTGATACTAGGCCCCGAGACTGCGCCAGAGCGGCCTCGATCATGTCTCGTTCGCGTCCGGCAATCGAGGCTGCCAAAGGAACGGCGGGACCAGCTTGTTGATCCTGTTCCCCCTTCAGCCAGGTCTCGTCAACGGCAAATGTATCGCCATCGCACAGCACGACAGCGCGTTCGATGACATTCTGTAGCTCCCGAATGTTGCCGGGCCAGTCGTAAGCCTGAAACAACTCTACCGTCTGCTTCCGGATGTGTCTGATCTTCTTTCCGGCTTTTTGGGCATAACGTTCGATCAGGTATTCGACGAGCAAGGGAATGTCATCCACCCGTTCGCGAAGCGATGGCATCTGGATTGGAAACACATTCAGCCGGTAAAAGAGATCCTGACGGAAACTACCCGCAGCCATAGCCGCTTTCAAGTCGCGGTTAGTTGCAGCCACAACTCGCACATCCACGGAAATCGGCTGGCTACTTCCGACTCGTTCAATTTCCCGCTCTTGGAGCACTCGCAACAGCGCGATCTGTGTTTCCGCAGGCAGCTCACCAATTTCATCCAGGAAAATCGTCCCGCCATTGGCGGACTCAAAACGCCCTAGCCGTCGCTGGAGCGCGCCGGTGAAAGCACCTTTCTCGTGTCCGAATAGCTCGGAGGCAATAAGTGAAGAAGGGATCGACGCACAATTCACGCGAATAAATGCCCGGGACGAACGGTTCGACCGCTTGTGAATCGCGCGAGCGATCAGCTCCTTGCCCGTCCCGGTCTCTCCGAGAATGAGCACCGTCGAATCCACCGGCGCGACCTTCGCCAATTGCCGCAAAACTTTACGCAGCACTTCGGAGGACCCGACGATCTCTTCGAACATCGAAGCCCCATCGATTTCTTCACGTAACGCCATGTTCTCGTTTCGGATGCTCTCTTCAGCTTGCTTGCGCTCCTCAATGTCGATTCCCGTGGCGTACCAGCGAATGATGAGTCCCTCATCATCCCGCAAGGGGTTGTAACGGAATAAAAACCAACGGTACTGCCCGTCCTTGCGGCGCGCGCGTAACTCCAGGTCAAAGGGGGCTCCATGGGCTAATGCATTTTGACGCTTTTCCTGCACTCTTTCGAGATCTTCGGGATGAAAGAGTCGCGTGCGAAAATCATCGGCCTTTAGGTCCTCCAGGGTGAGACCCGTGTAGTCCAGCAGGACTTGATTGACGTAAAGAGGCATCCCATCCAACCCCAAGACACCGATGGCTTGAGGTATCGCATCGGTTATGCGCCGAAGCTCCCTTTCATCTTGCCGCAGCTTTTCTTCCGCCCGCTTGCGCTCGACGATCTCTTTCTTTAACTCTTCGTTCGCCGCCGCAAGGTCTTTAGTCCGTCGCGCGACTCTTTGATCAAGTTCCTCTGCGACTCGCCTCTGTTCGCTTAATAGTCTTGCCTCTTGCAGCCCGATCGCGGCCTGGTTCGCGGTCACTCGCATCAGGAGTTTTTCAATCTCCGTCGCGAAATTACCTCGACAGGAGCCAGCCACTAATACCCCGAGTTCATCCTGAACCCCCAGCCGGAATACCGAGATCGAGATTGCACCTTGTCCAATCGGATTCGGCACAACGATAGGCGATGTGTGTGGACCATCCCCCAACCAGGGGGTAAGCGCTTGACCGATCTCTTGCGGCCGAAGCATTAAATTTCCGGGTGGAGTGAGTCGGGCCATCTCGATCGGCGCGCCGCGGCCAAATGTATCGGCTAACCGAACATAGGCGAAGTCCAGGCGCAGCATGCTTACTAACGCTTCGAGCAAGGTACTCACAATCTTGGATGGCTCGTGGTTTCCCCAGATGGCGGGAAGGGCGAGAACCGCGATCAGGTCATTGAGACAGGCCTTGAGGTCCTTGATCTCATCAGTTGTTTGCTTTGTCTCCATTGCCTATCGGATAAATGAAGGGCCTCAACTCATCTGCGTGGCACCGCGTTCCCGTAGCTGCCCAAGAAACTCATCAGGGGGAACGAAGAATGGATTCTCCTGAAGGAGACCGCCGATGATGACCATCGGATGCGTCCGCAGCATGTCGACGACGAGGTCTCCGCCAAACTTGGCAAGATCATACACGCAGATGAGGGGGTCGTCGTACTGAGGCAAGATTGAGTTCAGCCGTGACTCACACTTGATCCACTCATCGGCGTTGGACCCGTCCTCAAGGATTCTCTCCGCGACGTTGGCGACAAATCGAGTGAGTGGGAAGCCAAGCGCGGCTCCGGTTTTGAGCGTTTCCTGAATGAGGCCGAGCAAAGCCTCGGGGTTGAACCGCCCACCACGCAGAAAGGTCTCCTCCACCGTCGCTACCTCGAGTTGGCGGAGATGCTGCGTCGCCGTCACGGCGATGCCGGCGGACTCCAATCGCCGAAGGTGTTCCTCCCGCAACTTGGGATCGACGACATGGAAAGCACGGTCGCCGCACTCGAATCCCTCCTTAATGAACGGAAGCAGTATCCGATACTGTTCGGCAGGGTTGTGAAAGAAGGCACAGACATGACGTTGCGCGCCAAGCACCGAACCGGCTAACCGAATCGGTCGGTGGCCCTCACGTGAGACTCCGCCGCGAAACCTGTCTCGGTCATTGGTGAGCTCCATAGGGTCTCTCTTATCCTGGCTACGAAGAGAAAAATGAGAGGTCTGAAAATGACATTACTCCAGGTGGCCTCCATTCATGATGGTAGGCAGAGAGCCACGAACGGAAGATGATGATACTCTGGGTTTTCCCATATCTCACCTCGGAGATCCGCAGGGGTAGCTATACAGCAAGCGCTGAAAAGAAACCATTCTGACCAAATGCCGCTTCACGTGTCAATCGACTTTCCGATGGATCTGCACTCAATAAAACCGGCATGAGTGCTCGTATCGTTGAAATATTTAAGCCGGCAATCGACATTAAACTCGGCGATTGAAGGTCATCCTACGTTTTGGGCGCTGCATACAAAAAGCTGGCATGTGACTACCGCAGTTTTTACGGACAGGTTAAGGAAGACCTCGGATGATACCTCTAACCAAATTTCCTGGGTGCCACTCCCACGGCAAAGAGTGCGTCCACTATCCGTATTAAAATCCCTCGGTGTGGTCAAAGACATCGGCTCGGACCTCCACTTCCGCGGAGAGCGTATTCACCCCCAGGCCATGCCCCATGGTCATCAGCACTAGCTTTGATAGAACGTTTTCTCTGGAACGCACTTATTCCAGGGAATCGTGTGTGAGAGCCACTGCTTTGATTTGGGCGTGGACTTTTTGACCGGGATGG
Source organism: Nitrospiraceae bacterium (assembly GCA_003523945.1). GTDB lineage: Bacteria > Nitrospirota > Nitrospiria > Nitrospirales > UBA8639 > Nitrospira_E. The sequence goes on from DOFS01000200.1 coordinate 5,601, forward strand.
AGTTGGAGAGCCGTTAATGATTTTCGGGTAATGGTGGCCAGCAAGGGACAACCAATATCCAATTTGATATCGACAAAGGGTTGACCAGACTCGATGGGGCCGATTTCCAGAACCGTCGCCTCTAACACATTCAGCACACTGGTTTGGAATGCCGGAGGGCTTGCCACAAGACTGACATCCCGGGCAAGAATTTGTACTCGCAATGATTCTCCTATGGATGAATGTTGATGGGGCACTGACAATTGACCGCCGGAAAAATTGAGAGTGGTAAGCCCGAATTCCACATCATGCTCCGCTACACGAGTGTCAATGACTGCACCAATGTGGCTGTCCGGGATGACGCGACGACTGCCTACTTGAGAAAACACTTCAGCAAGAGGTCCGATTGCGGCCACGCTCCCCTCCTTCAGCAGGATGAGAGTCCTGGCGAGTTGCACCACTTCATGCAGCGCATGACTCACATAGATAATGGGTATCCTGAATTCCTTATCCAGCCGTTGGATAAATGTTATGATTTCCCGCTTTCGTTGAACATCAAGGGAGCTGAGCGGTTCGTCCATGAGGAGCAGGCGCGGGCTGGTTAATAAAGCGCGGCCAATGGCCACTCGTTGCTGTTCTCCGCCAGACAGATGGGTTGGCCTGCGTTCCAACAACGAGTCTAAACCCAGGATCTCGACGACCTGATCGAGTGAAATACGACGCTGCGATTCCGGTATCCGTTTCCATCCGTACAGCAAGTTTGATCGAACGCTCAAATGAGGGAACAAGCGAGGCTCTTGAAAGACGTAACCAACCGGACGTTGGGAAAGTGGAAGAAAATTATTGTTGGACTCATCCTGCCAGACGTGCTCTCCCAAGGCGAGAAAGCCGGTCGGCGATCGTTCCAATCCGGCGAGACAGCGCAAGAAGGTGGTCTTACCGCATCCGGAAGGACCGAATACGACCGTGATCCCCTCGGCGGGGACACTGGCCTTCACCTGCAGGTGGAATGAGGGAAAAGCTACCTCGAATCTGGCTGTCAACTCACTCATGAGACGTGGATAGGCAAGCGGCGGTTCACCGTATAGACCATAAGAAGGACCAGAAATGAAAAGACAAGAAGCCCTGCGGACAGGACATGAGCCTGGGTATATTCCAACACTTCCACATGGTCGTATATGGCAATGGAGAGTACCTTCGTTCTCCCTGGAATATTCCCTCCCACCATCAAGACCACACCAAACTCGCCAAGGGTATGTGCGAATCCAAGGACAATCGCCGTGAGATAGCCGCGAGAGGCCATGGGGGAAACAATGGTCAGAAATGTGTCGAGCTTTGAGGCTCTGAGAGACCAGGCCGCCTCTAACGGCTTTCTCCCGATTGACTCAAAGGCACCATGCAAGGGTTGAACGACGAAAGGGAGCGAATACAAGGCAGAAGCAATGACGAGTCCGGTAAAGGTGAACGAAAGCGCCGATCCGGTTACCGCCTGCGAGGCGCTCCCGATCCATCCATGCGGACCCAATAAGACAAGTAAATAAAATCCGAGCACGGTGGGGGGCAATACGAGAGGCATGGCGACAATTGCCTCAATGGCCGTCCTGGCTCGGGATCGGGTATGTGCAAGCCACCAGGCAAGCGGCGTTCCAATGATCAGAAGCACGATCACCGTCACTCCGGCCAGGCGCAAGGTCAACCAGAGAGGTCCTAAATCCACCTCAGATAATGTCATGGCTTCCTATGTAGCATTATCACCTTTGGAATGGAAGATCTTTTCTCATTGGTCGATATGTGGTCGATTATGGCAGTCCATAGCCAAATCGCTCAATAATGGCCCGGCTTTTCTCCCCTTTGACATAATCCAAAAAGGCTCTGGCACCTGCATGATTTTGTCCAGTTGTTAACAGGACCGCTTCCTGTTCGAGTGAATCGTGAAAAGAAGTTGGCACATCCCACCGGCTGCCGCTTCCGTTGATTTTTGGATCCACTACTTGGGAAAGGGCGACGAAACCAAGTTGGGCGTTCTTTGAATACACGAATTGAAAAGCCTGTCCGATGTTTTCCCCCTGAACGATCCGAGCCTTGAGGGAATCCCAGAGGCCCATCTTCTTGAGTGTTTGTTCCGCAGCCCTGCCATAGGGCGCCGTCTTCGGATTGGCAATGGCCAGATGATCGAAGTGCCCACCTGAGAGGAGATGATGTGCCTCCCCTTGAACCAGGTTCGAATCCGAACTCCATAAAGTCAGACGCCCCACAGAGTAAACAAATCGGCTTCCCTTAACGGCCAACCCTTCTCGTTCCAACAATTGTGGACGCTCGGCATCTGCTGAAAACAAGACATCGAACGGTGCACCGTTTTTGATTTGTGCATAGAGTTTTCCGCTCGATCCGGAACTGACCAGTATCGTGTGCCCCATGTCTTTCTGAAAACTCGTGATAATTTCGTTAAGAGTCGCCAAAAAATTCGCGGCAACGGCCACCCTGACTTCCTCGGCGGCGGCCGTCGTGACACAAACATAAAAAAAGAACATGAGGATAAAAGCATGGACGCGGAGAAACATCATACACCTCCCAATTCAATAGATGTCGCCAAGTGGCTCAGTCTAGAGAACAGGCTGACCCTGATTAAGGGTTTAGAGCCGTTTCACAATCTGATGCGCATGGAAAGATAAAAATAATCCGTATCCTTGTCCCCGCCTTGAGGCAGATTCGCCGAAGCGGGCAGCCGCTTAAAATACGATCCTTTAAACCAATGGTCATACCCGGCATCAAATTCAAGGTTTTGGCTGACGGTCCACGTCGCACGTAATTCAATATCATGCCCCAAATAGTTTCCTGCCCCTCCTGAGGGATCTTGTAAAAGGATCCCCCCATTCACGGCACCGCCTTGAGCCAAATACCAGAATCGCTGCTTGATTTGCATGGTTACGTTATTGACAGGCTTAGCAACCAACCTCCAACCGGGGGAACTGATGTTGGACCGGAGAAATGGTCCGAAAATTCCCGTCGCCATCAAATCCCAACGCCGAGCCCCAAACAGAGGATCAAACGTTC
>DOFS01000131.1:0-246 GCA_003523945.1 Nitrospiraceae bacterium
TGAACTGTTCATTGATTTCGAACCGGGCGCTTCCCTGGTGAAGCAAGCCTACACCTTTGGTGAAATTCGGTTGGGGTTGCCGTTTGGTTTGGTATGGGTCCGTCCCGACGGGTCCTTGAATCTGGCGGAATTAGGCTCCTCTTCCGAGGCTCAGCCTGAAGGAAATTTGTCACAAGAATCAGAATCCTTGCCTCCGGTCCGGATTGAACATTTCTCAATCCAGCAGGGAATGGTGGAATTTCGGGA
>DOFS01000131.1:423-36346 GCA_003523945.1 Nitrospiraceae bacterium
ACGCAAAAAGGCCAGGCCAATTCCTATGTGCTGTCAGCAGAGCGCAGTGCAGGTGAGAAAATTTTCTGGGAAGGAACAGTGACTCTAGAGCCCTTTCAATCCCAGGGGAGGCTGGAGCTTGAAAATATCCAATTGCCAGGACTGTGGACCTATCTGCAAGATCAATTTCATTTTCGGATTCCCGCTGGGCAGGCCAATTTGAAGAGCCATTATGACTTGTCCACGACGGAGGATGGGGTGGCCGTGGTCGTGAGTGGGGGCAATCTCACGCTGCAAGACGTTCAGATTCAAGAAAAAGGGATGATCACTCCTGTGATCACGGTTCCTTTTTTGGCGGTCAAGGATGTTTCGGTTGATGTGGCCAAGCAGCAGGTTCGGATTCCGTCGTTTACGTCTCGTAATGCCCGGTTTATCGGGTGGGTGGGAAGTGATGGCGTGGTGAATTACCACACGCTGTTTTCACCAGTGGAACTCGAAAATCAGACTCCAACAGAACCGGACCCATCTCCATCCAATCCGTGGAAGATGGTCATTGAAGATCTTGACTTGGATAACTTCACGATGGATTTCGAGGATCGCCAACCTGAAGACCCCGTCAAACTGCTATTGGACACGCTTCATTTTCACACCTCGGACGTGTCCCTGGATTTAGATCGGCCCCTTCCTGTTGATCTCTCGTTTCAGTTTAACCAAACCGGAAAGGCCAAATTCCAAGGGACACTGGGTATAAATCCTCTGACCATTGAACTGGACGTGTCCTTGACGGATATTGCCCTTGGGCCGTTTCAAGCCTATATGGCTCCCTTTGTTCAATTTGATATCAGTGACGGTGCGCTCACCCTTCAAGGAAACACTCACTATCAGACGGGGACCAAGACTCAACCAATGGTGACTTTTCAGGGAAGAATGGGAGTTTCCGATTTGGCTCTTGACGATCCCATGCTGACCAAACCTTTCCTCACGTGGGACGCGTTTGAGCTGAAGGAGTTGAATCTTCAGATTGAACCGACTTCTGTGAATCTTCAGGAAATCGAACTGACTAACCCTGCCCTTGATCTGTTGATTGATGGGGAGGGAGGAATGAACCTCAAACGGTTGTTTTCCCCACCAGGATCCGTGTCTCAAGAAGGGGCGGCATCAGAGGAAAAACCACCGAAGGCGGAAACTCCTGGAGAGCCACCGATTCCGGTCAAAATTGGGTCGGTCACGATCTCCAATTTTCTGGCCGGTTTTAGGGATCAGTCGATCTCCCCTCATGTCGTCATGGAAATAGAGGGGCTGACCGGCACCATCAAAGGGCTCTCTTCGGATCAATTAGCTAAAGCCGATGTCGTGTTAGAAGGGACCGTGGATAAATACGCGCCATTTAAGATTGCCGGGCAAATTAATCCTTTGAGTGAAGATGTCTATACGAACTTGACCGTGACGTTCAAAAATCTTGATCTCCCCACTGTCTCTCCCTATTCGGCCCATTATGTCGGGTATCCTATCACCAGGGGAAAGCTGTCATTGGATCTCGGGTATAAGATTTCTGAGAAGATTTTGATTGGTGAAAATGAAGTCTTGATTGATCAACTGACCATGGGTGAAAAAGTAGAGAGTCCGGATGCCCTATCATTGCCGATTCCACTTGCGTTGGCCTTGCTCAAAGATCGCAAAGGACAGATCGATATTGATTTGCCGGTTCGCGGTAATTTAGACGATCCGGAATTCAGTTACGGAAGGGTAATCTGGAACGCGTTGGTGAATCTCCTGACAAAAATTGCGACTTCTCCTTTTGCGATGATCGAAGGCATTGTTGGGGGCAGTGGAGATGACTTGCAGTTCATCGCCTTTGAGGCAGGGAATGCCAAATTGCCTCATCCCGAACAAGAAAAGCTGAATGCGCTTGGTCAAGCGTTGGTCGATCGTCCTGCCTTGCGCCTGGACATCGCCGGAGCTGCCGATCCCCAGGTGGATCGCCAGAGTTTGGCTGCCGGGCAATTGCGGAAACAACTGCAAAAGCGAAAATTTGTTCAGGGTTCCTCTTCTGAAACACAGGGAATGTCTCTAGAACAGATTGAACTGAGTCCCGGGGAGGAAGAGCGCTTGCTTCAAGAGGTGTATGTCGAACAGTTTGGAGCTCGATCGAACGCATCTCCTTCTTCTCCGGAAGGGAAGGTTTCGGAAATTCCTACGATGGAGCAGATGAGATCCAAATTGATTGAATCCATCCAGGTGGAAGATGAGCAGCTTCGTCTCCTGGCTCAGCAACGGGCTCAAGGTATTCGGGAGTATCTCATCCAAGAGGGTAAAGTGGCGGGTGATCGGGTGTTTTTAGTCGAACCAAACTTAAGCCCTGTCACAGAGGAAGAAACAGTTCGGACTCCTTTGGCTTTAGCCGCGAATTGAGCCCTCTCCTTGTCGAGGGGTCGATTTTGTGTTTTCTGATCTAAGGTGAATCCCCTTCCCTGGCATATTCTCACCCTTCCGCATGTGTCTCAGATTGTGGGTATCCTCTTGGTGTTCTTTGGGGGCTTGTGGCTTGTGCATGGGCGAGTGGGCAATGCCTCCTTAGCGGATTTGGGATTTTGTCTGGGATTTGGATTCGTTGTCCTCGTCTGTGGATTGGAGGGGGAAGGCAGTCCCTGGCGTCGGATTCTGGTGGTGGGCATGGGGGGTGCCTATGCCTCCAGGCTGGGTTGGCATCTGTGGAGAAGTCGAATCTGGCGGAAGACGGAAGATCCCCGGTATAGAACCCTTCGGGCAGTGTTAGGCCCATGGGAATCGATTGGCTTCCTTGGGTACTTCCTTCTGCAGGTTCCTGCTTGTTTTTTCTTCGGGTCACTCCTCTGTTGGATCATGACCCATCCTCACTCGGCGGTGAGAGGATGGGATCTCCTGGGCCTCGGCATCTTTTTGCTGGCCTTCTTCGGAGAGGCTCTAGCGGATATTCAACTTGAACGGTTTCGATCAGATCCGAGGAATCAGGGCAAGGTCCTGCAGAGCGGGTTATGGAGGTATTCGCGCCATCCTAATTATTTTTTTGAAATTGTCCAGTGGTGTGCCTATCTTCCTTTGGCAGTCGGACTGCCTGAAGCGTGGTTGGCCACCGTGTGGCCGCTGGTCATGATGTCGTCGCTCTTGTGGGTGACAGGAGTGCCCTTGGCCGAAGGTCAGGCGATGGTCAGCCGAGGGAAGGCCTATCGCCTCTATCAACAGACCACCAACAGATTGTTTCCCTGGGTGCCAAGACGAAACAGATCATAAGAAGGAGAAGGCTATGTTGTGGAACTCTCAAGGCAGCTTTAAACAGAATGGGGAAAATCCAGGGGAATTTCTTCTCCTGGCTGGCCTTCTGATTTTGATGGGCATGGTGAATGGGTGTGCATTTGTCCGGGGAGAAGTGGGTGAGCCATTTGCCGAGGACCGGCTTCAGACAATTGAGAAAGGCATCACGAATCGCCAGGAAGTGGCACAACAATTTGGGGCACCAGATGAAATCGTCCAGGCCAACGGCCATGAGATCTTTCACTACCGACGATTTGACAGCAAGTTGGGATGGTTGCTGTTTGTTTCCCGTGTAAATGTTGCCAGCGATCATCTCTGGATTTTTTTTGATCCCCAAGGCATTGTGGATGACGTGGTGTTTGGCAATCGGACCAAGAATGTGGAATTTCAAGTCTGGCCGTTTGGAGAGTAAAGCGATGATGGTCGAGGTAAGAGGGAAAGCCGGAGTACTATGCCTCCTGTTGCTTCTCTCCCTGTCGGGCTGTGACTTTCGTCGTGTGGTGGTTAATGATCCATTGGTTATCGATTCCCTTGACGGGTTGGTGCCAGGGAAAAGCACGATTCAGGATGTGGCCAAGAAGTTAGGCGCCCCCGATGAAATTGAAGAAGGGGCAGGTGGAATGGTCTTTCGCTACCGATTCGGGGATAGCAAGACGATGCGGGTAAATTTCGGATGGATTTTTCGTGTGTTTTTTCCTATCGCATCATCCATGAATCTGGGAAGAGGGGAAGGGGTCACCTATGTATTACATGTGGCCTTGCGACCGGATTTGACCTTTGATCATTCAGTCATTCAGCCTCAACCCGATATTCCTCATTTTGGATTTTGGCCCTTTTAACTGCCTTAGAGTGAATGGGGTCCATGCCGAGATTGTCCAACCTTTCGCAGATCCAAGGGCCTTGCTTGTCTGCATTCTATCCTGGCGGGCTCAACTAGGCCTATGGAGGGATTGGTGGTTTTCTTGCAATCGGCGCAGATAGGGAATGAGGAATAACCCGGGCAGGGCGACTAAAGTACACAGAAGAAAAAACCCTTCCCATCCCAACCAGGTGGCCAGAAAACCCGTGGTGGAACCGGCAAAGACACGTGGTATCCCCATGAAGCTCGTCAACAGGGCATATTGGGTGGCGGTAAACCGCTTATTGGTGAGGCTGGCCATAAAGGCCACGAATGCGGTTTGTCCCAATCCACTGGAAATGGTTTCAACAGCAATGACGGCGGTCAGGGTCGGGAGGTGATTGCCGGTATAGGCCAGAATGACAAAACCTGCCGTCGAAATCATTTGGAGGAAACCCAGAATAAAGAGGGATGGCACAATCCCCAGGCGATAGACCACGAGACCCCCGATCAGTCCCCCCGCCATTAATGCAATCATGCCAAAGACTTTTACGATCATCGCATAGTCGGTTTTCGAGACGCCAAGATCCACCATAAATGGGGAAAGCATTTCTGAGGCCATACTGTCACCGACCTTATACAGCAGGATAAACAGAAGAATCATGAGAGCCCCGGGACGGGAGAAAAATTCCAGGAAGGGACCCGTGACGGCTTCCTGCCATGACGCTGGTGGCGGTGCGGGGATGGTGGGTTCCGGTGCAAACCAGGTCGTGAGAATGCCAATGATCATCATGGCTCCCATGATGAAATAGACGGCATTCCAGGAGAGGCTCTCCTGATCTGCCAGGAATAAGGCCAACGCTCCAGCGGCCAACATCCCTAAGCGATAGCCATAAATAAACATGGAGGATCCAATACCCAGTTCCTCGTCAGAGAGGGATTCACGTCGATAGGCATCCAGGACAATGTCCTGGCTGGCACTGAAAAACGCCACAAGGAGACACAGGAACGTGAGGGTTGATAAATGCATTGCCGGTTCCGTGAAGGCGAGCGAGGCAATGGTGAGCATCAAAGCCACTTGAGTACCCAGCATCCACCCTCGCCGTCTTCCTAGAGCAGAAGGTACGAGACGGTCCATAACTGGTGCCCAGAGGAATTTTAGCGTGTAGGGGAGGCCGACTAATCCGAAGAATCCGATGGTCGTTAAATCGAGCCCTTCTTCCCGCATCCAGAATTTGAGGGTCGAGCCAATGAGCAGGAGAGGAAGACCAGAAGAAAATCCGGTCAGGAGCATGACCACCATTTTGGGACTGACAAGAAGGAGCCAGAAATTTTTGAGCCAATGACCTGGCTCGGTCTGCGTGGTCATACACCAGACCTTATCAAAGAAATGGGCTTAGGTCTCGTTGAAATCTGATGTACTGGGGATAAGGAGGCGGAAGTGCCGGGGGGCGACTAATTTAAATTGGGATCTATGGGCATATGCGCATACATTGAATATTCATCTCCGAACGATCGAAGGACCTCGCTCCATAATTCCAGAGAATCCTTATCGAACACAAGGTGGGATCGTGCAGGCATCGTGAGCCATGAGCCACTTTCCATTTCCGTCTCAAGCTGACCTGGTCCCCAGCCTGAATAACCCATATACGCCCGAAATGATTCATGTTCACCGGGAACTTCAAGAATGCGTTCCAGCGTCTCCATATTCCCCCCGAGATAGACTCCGTCGAGCACGGCATGCGTATCTTCAATTTCTTCATTCAGACGGTACAGTATGAGCAAGCTGTTTTTTTGAACAGGCCCACCGGAGTACACCCGATGCTCCTGGCCTTCGAGCACCGGAACTTGGGGCAGGACCTCGGCAATATTCATCTCCGTCGGACGATTGACGACCACGCCAAGGGCCCCTTCCGGTCCATGCTCACAAAGCAGCACGACTGTTTGACGAAAATTGGGATCGCGCAACGCCGGAGTGGCGATGAGGAAAACCCCTTTGCCTAATGGTGTGTCCATGGACTAATCCTACCTTGCCCTAGCAGATCCATCAAGAGGAATTCTTGTGAAAACCGGATGCCTGCCTTACCGTGCTCCATCGTCGTAATGGCGCCATCCGAAACAGGCGTCCTGTCAAGCAAGGCTCATTTAAAGTCTGTCACGTCTGTTTCTTTTAAGCCTTGAGAAGGTTTGCGGGTGAAAGGGTAATCAATTCCAATCCTTCAGAAATGAGTAAAGAATCTTAGTGGTTTAATGACGGTAATCTTTAAATTCGCCTGTTGTGTCATCCAGTTTCAAAAAAGTCCGCATCTGAGTTTTCAGTGTTTGCCGGGCATTTTCATCCCCCAAATTTAACTGATATTCATTAATGACCATGGTCTTCGTTCCACCTGGGCCAGCCCATTCATTCCAGCAGGTCTGGCAGACTTTCTGTTTGATCTCTTCTTCCAGCTTCCCCATAAAGAGATTGTCTGTGATCACGTCCGCGTCTTTATCGCATTTTCGGCAATGAATTTGCGCCATCCTTCTCTCCTTTGATAAGTGACAGGCCGACAGTCTATCAGTGATGATAGGTAATACAAACCAAAATCCTAACACAGAAATCTCGGGTGGGAAAAGAAGTCAGGGAGGATTTTCATGCCCTGGTTTTTTTCGACAGTATTTCAGGTAAGGCTGTCGACCTCCCCTTTCAGTCCCTTTCAAGTGAGGACGAGGAATACCGTATAGGGGAATTTGTGCTGTATCTGTCAAGAATTGGAGGAGAGACAGGATGTTACTCGCAGGAATTGATATTGGCACATTAACCTGCCGCTTATTGGTGGCAGACGTGAATCCACCCGGTGAATTCACCGTGGTTGATGCGGATCGACAAATCCTCCATCTCGGGGAAGGGGTGGACCAACATAAACGGTTATCACAGGCCGCGATGGATCGCGTCGTGGCCACTCTCAAGGATTGGAAGGAAAAGACCGCGAAGTATCCGCTTAGGGCGTTAGTGGTCGTGGCGACCAGCGCTGTCCGTGAATCGGACAATCGACAGGACTTTCTCACTCGAATCAAACAAGAAACCGGGTGGGATGTGGAGGTCCTGACGGGAGATGAAGAAGCCCGGCGAACCTTGTTAGGCATTCAATTTGGTCTGCCTCACACCATCACGAATTTTTTAGGATTGGATATTGGCGGTGGCAGTACTGAGTGTATTTTGGTTCAAGCCGGCAAGCCTCCAGCCGTTATCTCATTGGATCTGGGGGTTGTCCGGTTATTGGAGCGGGTGATTCGCCATGATCCTCCCTCCGCTCGAGATATTCATCACGCAGAATCCTGTATTGATCAGGAACTAGCGAAGGTGTTGACAGCCTTCGGGCCTTTGCCTCGCCTCCCGCTCGTCGGTACGGCAGGCGCCGTGACGACCCTCGCAGCCATGGCCCAAAGACTATCCCGGTATGAATCAGCACGCATCCAGAATTATGAGTTAACCTTGTTGAACATTAGGCGATTGGAGCAGGAATTCGTCACCAAAACCGGTTCGCAACGATTGGCTATGCCAGGCCTCGAAAAGGGGCGGGAATTTGTTATCGTAGCCGGCACCGTAATACTTAGAAGAGTAATGGAAAGATTTGGCTTTGACACCTGCCTGGTCAGTGATTTCGGTCTTCGTGAAGGGGTCCTGGTCCATCAAGCGAACAAACAGTTGACGGGAATAAACAGCCACACATGAATCGGGCATCGTTTCCAGGCGGAGACGATGCCCGATATGAAGACTTGCGATCAGGTTAGCTAGTCATTGTAAAGATTGACTTGCAGGCCTAACCGTAAATTCAGATTTGTATCCCGGTTGGCATATCTCTTAATTTTAAATGTGTAATAGCCCGAGACGGAAGGTGCAAAGTTCACCCGCTCGAACGAATTATCCCAGGAAGCCGATCCCCCCACATACGTCCCATTGGGGTCGTAGACTCGAAGATCCATGTCCATACCGATAGGATGAGCATCGTTTCGATGAGTATAAGTATAGCTTCCCCGGTTTAACCAACTAATGACTACTCGCGCGTGATCCCAGCCGTTGCTGATATAAAATGTCTTTTCGATAGCCCCGTTGTCGTTTCCATCCTGGCTGTCAAAATATTCAAACGCATCATTGTTGCCGGTCCAGTACCAGTACCAGCCGTTCCAATGGGCGCTCGCAAAGTCGATACCCCCTAACCCCACTTTATTGAAACCGCCCGCAATGGGATCAGTAGCTCCGGCCAACATGTTGGCTCTTAACAGGTAGGGACGGTATTGCAGGAATGTGCGGTGGGACATCATGTCCGCGGCAAATGCGGCCGCATGTGGTGTCGCTTGGCTGGTACCGCTCATCGTAAACCCACCAGCGGTGATGTTGGACCCCGGAGCCGTCACTTCCGGTTTGTCATTGCCGGTTTCAGGGTCGACAAAGGGTGAGGTCCCGCTAATGGAATCATTGGCGTCATTATAGTTTCCGACCGTGATGAGATTGAGGCCCTTCCCGGGCGATCGGACATTCCCTGTTCCGTTGCCGGTGTTGCCTCCGCTATTGAAGACGGCAATGTTTTCGTTATAAGAAAAGTTATCCCATTCACGATCGAGCGTGGTGTAGTTGGTATTGTCATTGGTGCTGTTTGACCGCGTGACAATATGGATCGGAGGGTTGAGCGGTGGAATCACCTGAATGCCAAAAATCTTGAGCCCATGGAGATCGATGGCTGTTGGCAAAACAGCCCCGCCCCGGCAATAGAGAAACGACGCAGGTGACACCGTTCGCAAAATCGCACCCACATTTCTGGAATGATCGGTTTCACTTCCCGCTAGACGATCGTAATTTGTGATCCGGGATTCGTTGGCACAGCCACTTTCGGTCATATATAACCCGATACCGTTTCCGCGAGTGGTGGTGTTGGGTAACGCCGAAGTGCTGATGCTGGTCGCACCCATGGCCTGGTTAATATCATCTTCGCCGGGCTCATACAGTTCAATGCCCTCAATGCTGCCATCGTTGGATTCGAGCAACTCGGCAATTTCGTTTTTTGTCAATTCTAATGTCAGCGTTTGTCGTCCTTCCTTGAGAGCGGTTCGTAGCCCTTCCCGATTTTCCAATCCAAACCGTTTCGCCCACCGCAAGACCTGTGCGTCGCGTTGTTCCGCCCGTTTCTCGTTTTGGGCATGGAGCATGGTTGCCTGTCGTTCAATCTGTTTTTCCAATTCACGGTCTGATAAGGAGCGACCATTGACGATATGTTCTTTGGAGATACCCTGAGTAATTTCACCGCCCCCGAACTGGGGTTGTTCCGGGATGACTTCTTCTTCGTGATGAAGTGCGATGTTGACCCTGAGGCGATCCGAATCTTTGCGGGAAAGGGAGGTAGTCTCCAGAATTCTCTGGAGTTGAGGTTGAACAATCGTGCGTTTTTCTTTTGGCAACGCCTCTTCTGAAATCTTCTTGCCTTGGCGCGTGACCGCGAAACCTTGAATTTCGTCATCAGCAGTCAGGACTTTCATAAAGGTCAGCACCTCACCATTGATCGTTTTGGTTTTTTTGGCTATCACCTCCGCATCGGCTGAAAAGACGGGAGTCGCGAGCATCATGCTACTGGTTATCAATGAGCACATATTCATCCAAGGACTGCATGTTAAGGAAGATCGCATCGCTGTTCCTTTCTAATGGTTCATGGTCTCTTCGAGATCATCTGAAAATGAAGTCTTGTTCACGCATAGAACTTTCAACTATGTGTTCTCAGGCTTGTGACAATTCGGGCCCAAATTGTCATGGAGGAGGCAGGGAGCAAGCGGTGTGCCATGAGAGCGTGAGTGTTGGCGAAATGAACCAGAATGTGTGATCAGACAGGCCACCACACAGATGATTTCGAGGACAGCGTGATCGGTAAATATAGAGCTGGAGGGGAAATCTGGAGTTGGCGGATGACAGAAAAACTAAGAAGAAAAAATAATAACACTGGCGTGGAGGTTTGAGTATAAGACAAAAAAGCTCTGCAACACGTGGGAAAATGCGAACAAGAGGCCGAGTGATGTATCTATTTGGATGAGAATTTTATCGAATGAGATACAGGGTAAGGGATGGCTCTTACGGAACGTGATACTCTCTAGAGCAGATGGAAGTGTCGATCTCGTTCGTCCAGTCATCCGGCTAAGGTGGGCCATGCCTCTTTCACGATGATCATGGTCTTGAAGGATGTCGCGTCGGGTTTTTGGTAGGTCTGACCCGGTCAGCCACGGAACGTTAGCGCTGGGTATACCAACGGAAGCCGCCGGATTCTTTGAAGGCCGGTTGTTGCCCAATGCTCATGCCGCCGGGTTTTTCGACCAACAAGACTTTGAAATCCCACAGACCGAACCAGGCGGGGTCCAAGACGTTATGGTAGTGCAAGCCGGTGAGTTTCGGAAGAAGAGCGCCGAGCGCGGCACCCAATTCTTTTTCGGTATAAGCACGAACGGAGAAGGGCTTCTCCAATTCACGACAAAATCGTCTTAGCGTATAGGCCGCCCCGGTACATAAGACGTTTATGTCCCGTTTCATGCCAAGCAATTGCGGCAGGGTGCAATACTGCTCGCGGAAGCCCAGCCATTTGGCTGCATGACGAAGATGACTGAATTGCACTTCATATTCGGTGTGACCGGGCAATCTGACGGGAGAAGGCCAATCATCTTCGATCCCGAATTCGACCAGGATGGCACGTCCGCCCGGCCTCAGCACGCGCCAGACTTCCTGTAAAAATTGAATGGCGCCGTAATTGAAAATGACTTCGTCGGGAAAGGGTGGCATAAGCGGCAGGCGCATGCGCCTGATAAGGTCCAGGGCTTCCTCATGCAAGGGATTTTCACCTTTAAAGGTGAAAAGTTCGTCGCCGGAAAATTGAATGGGTGTCATGTCGGCGAGATTTTCATTGTCGATCAATAAATCGACGGAATGGTCGGCCAAGGGCATTCGTTCGGCATTGGCTTGAATGGCTGCCGCTGTCCACCCCGCCTTTCGCGCCAGGGACGTTTGGGATCCAAGGAACGGGCCGGTCAGATCAAGAAAGGTATACTGGATGCCTTTCCGTTCCTCCGCAGAAAGTTCTCCCGCCAGTTCCTTTGAGACATACCCGAGGCCGGCGCCCACTTCCAGAATGCGTTTGGGCTTGGGAGAGAGCCAGCCCATTTGGCGTAGGGTTTTGCCGAGTAGCCGACCATAGGTGAGCCCGTTCATGGCCTCGCAGGGTTCACGAAATAAATGCGAGACCGTGGTTTCGATAAGTTCAAAATGGCCGTGGGGACCTTGGATCCCCTGAACGTGAAATTGGGACAGATGATCTTCGGTTTCCGCTTGGACGTTTTGATGCCACCCTTCGCGCACCTTTTGCAGTAATAAATCCCACTTCGCTTCGGCGCTGTGTCCGCTGGGGGGTTCAGTCCCATAATAGGCTAACGAAAAGCGTGGTTGAGCCCACCGTTCTAAATGCCAGCGACCGTTCTGTTGGGTGGGACTGCAGACCCATTTCCCATATTGATTGAGAAGGGCCCCAATGGTCATACGGCCATCCATCGCGCCGAGCAGGGCTGCACCCATACGGTTAAGGCGAATCAGGGGTAATTCTTCATCAAGCGGGGCCACCCACCATTCCTCAGTAGCATGCTGATAAATCACAATATCCGGCATGCGCCAGGCCCGTTGATTGAGGATGTCACCCTCTAAGACCTGGGGGCTGACTCCTGCCCAGGTTTCGGCAGTCGGCTGAGAGGCGGCGGTTTCAGTCATGAGGGCTTGGTTCCGGTTTCAATCGTCACGTCTAGGCCAAAACGAAGTTGCAAGACTACCCGAACTATCCGAAAGGCTGCAACCTATTGGTGAATACCCGTCAGTAAGGCGTGAGGAAAAATTTCCTGTAAAGAGGGGGAAGGAATAGAGGCTCCCCCCTGGTTCCCAATCGTCATTTAAGGTTTTTGTGCCAGGATACTGGCGAAGGCGGCATCTCCGGTATCGACCTCTTGATAACGCAACACCCGCAGGCCTGGGAGCAGGGTTAATAATTCATTCCGCCGTAAAAGAAATTCTTTGTTAAATTGTGGTCGATATTGCAAATGATCCACCGTATAAGTTTCGATCAAGATCATTCCCCCTGGCTTTAGAGCCGCAGCCATTTTGGGGAACAGATCTCGCTGTAAGTAATAGGTGCAAAGAATGACGTCAAAGATATTGGGGGGAATGGTGTATTGTTCCAGATCTGCGACCACGGTGGTTAAAGTCACACCTTTCTCGGCAGCCATGGCCTGGGCTTTTTTGAAGCCCGCCTCCGAAATATCGACCCCGGTGACCTGAAAGCCTTTCGTGGCCAAAAAGACCCCGTTCCGCCCTTCACCCATGGCCAAGTCCAGGGCAGCCCCTTTGGGCAGTAGGCCTAGGTGGTCCTGCAAAAACGGGATGGGGTCGCGTCCGAATAAATATCTCTCGGTTTCATATTTCTTATTCCACCGCTCTTTGTCTTCTTCCGCCGCTCGCGAGGAGTCAAGAACAGGTAATACAGCAAGGCCGACCAGGCTAAGAAACGCGAGGCTACATTTCCATGAAAAGTTGAGGATCGTGGGAACGGGATTCTTCATCACATTACCTCCTTTGGAGGCTCATCTCGGACAGCCTCAAATGAATGAACGGCATCAGGTATGAGTATGGGATGAATGCCGGTCCTTAGGCCGGCATGACTTCCCTAGTTGTTGAGAGAACCATAGCCTATTTCGGTCATGGCACGAAAGAATTCGGGAATTTCTTCAGTGGTCTTTCCTCCTTCCAGTGGGTATCATGCCAGGGTTTGGGATATGAATAAAAAATAGGAGAGAAATATGCCCGCCTATGTCGTCACGTGGATTCATTTATTAGCCGTTATCACTTTCATTGGCGGATGGATGTTTGTCCAACTTGTGGTCAGGCCGAGTTTGACTGAAGGGAAAGCCAAGGTGCCTGCGAAGGAGGCCCTTGAAATGGCCGGAAAAATAGGGCAGCGTTTTAAAACGGTGGGCTGGGTGAGTCTCATGGTGCTCATCTTTACGGGTGCGTCTCAATTACTGGATGAAAGCGGATCAGCGCGGATTGAAACGAGCTGGGGGCTCATCATGATGCTCAAGCTCTTTGTCTTTGCCATCGTGGGCGGGTTAATTTTTGTCCACGATCTCATCATTGATCCTTATGGGGAAATCGGAAAGAGTCAACGAGCAGATAGGCCTCAGTTGTTGTTCACAGGAAAAGTGGTGTGGGTTCAACGGGCTATTGTCCTACTCAGTCTGGTTGTTCTTGGTATTGCGGTGTATTTAACCTCTCTCTAACTTCATGGGGTAAGCCATTCACACGCTTCCTGTGGGTTGCCTTTTTCCTTTGTCCTTCCCTGGTTTCGTGATTGTCTGGCTATGCTTTTCACAAGATGATCATCGTTGCGCAGTTAACGCCCGTGGTGAAGGAAGACTCGTATAAGCGAATGATGATGAAGTGGTCGGTCCATGCCTTCATTCGAGGAAGACATCATGCTTCGGGGAGGAACCACTCGGCGTCTGATACCGGCATTCTTCTTCAAATAATCAGGGCATGGGGTGCGTGGCCGTCTCGGGATAAGCGCTGATTCTTTTTATATAAAGAGGAGACATTTTGACCCCTGTGAGTATTGGAGCGGCCATCGGCCTGGTGACTCCGTTGATGTCATTCCCGCATTCAATGGAAGTTCTCATTGGTCGTAAGTACGTGATTCAGTGGGTAGGGAAGTCATGAACCAACAGCTGGGAGAGTATGATGAACAATCATTGGTGGAGAAGAGAACCACGTTGTCCGAGACTGTGGCCAAACATGTGACCAATGGGAAAGTGTTGCTTCAAGTCTGGATGACCGACACCAACTCTGAGACTTTGGAAAAGTTGAAAGAATTCGGCTTCGAAGAGCGGCTCAGCCCAAGAAGGGCCAATTGGTGGTCGGGAGGCTGTCCGTTGAACAATTGGAAGCCTTCTCAAAATTGTCCGGGGTGCGGTATGTCACGCTGCAGCGGGCCGTAACATAATTTGGTGGGTGGGTGATGGCCAGGCGGCTCAGGTTCATACCTGAGCCGCACCGATTTCTATGCAAATAGGTGCTGGAATTTTATGCAGGGGGTTTGACGGAATAAGGAATGAAGTTTATCACGACCTTGGTGTCGATAAACCCCGATGGTCTTGATGAGTTAAAACGGTTCTTGGCCGGCTCGGAGTTTGATGAGAGCGTCTTTGACAAACTCCATGTCTTTACTCCCGGGTTCCATGTTTTGCGCGGCGAGGGTCCAGGCTGCATCGGTTTCTTGCCGGCGATTTAAATACCACAAGGCTAAGCCTCGATACCAGTTGACGGCGGGTTGATTGGGAAGGTCGGCAAGGACAAAGTCAAAATGAGTGAGAGCCTGCTTGAAAATGGCGGGATCGTCAATTTGGCGTGTTTCAATCTGGATGACTCCTAAATTGTAATGGGCTTCATGGTGCTTCGGGTCCAGCTCTAAGACTTTTTCCCAGGCTTTTTTGGCTTCAGGGATACGATTTAAGGCTTGATAGGATCGCCCTGCCATGATTTGCCCTTGCAGGTCATCAGGATTCTCTTTAAGGCGTATCTCCAGTTTGGCGACCATCTCCATCGGATTCGGCCCTCCTCCCATTTCCGCTTCAATGGCCATCAGTTTTTGTGCGGCTTTGAACTGAAGCGCGCCGTAAATGCCGATAGAGGCAAGGAGGACCACCAAGCCGGAGGCAATGGCCGGAACCCAATTGATTCGCTTGGAGGCCGCCTGGCGTTGATCCTCCGTTTCGTGTTGAGGCAGGTCCTTGAAGCTGTCCAATTTGTCCAACAGATTGAGCAGACGGCGTTCATCCGTGGCTTTTAATCGTTCGTAGTCGATAGGGTCCATTCTCCCTTGTGACAATTCCATTTCGAGTTCCTGTAAGGAACGGACCACCGTTTCGCGTTCGACTTGAAGGTCGACGAGTTCCTGAGCCCGATCATCGTCCAGGCCAAAGGAGACGGGTGAAGGATCCCGGCGCCAAAACGGAAGGGTGAGGGAAACGAGCACGACCCCCAGGATGACCACAAATGGAATCACGAAAATGGCGACAGTCGACATACGGGATTGAAGCTATTCAGGACTCGAGTTCGCGCTCGATACGTTTTCGAGCCTGATCGTCCAGTGGCGGAGTCGGTTGGTTTGGCGGAGTGGGGGTATCCCGGACCCAATGGGTAACTTCCTTGTAAAGAAAAAATCCTCCGACGAGCAGGAGGAGAAATGGAGCCACCCAGATGAACCAATTGACACCATGTTTAGGGGGTTCCATGAGAATATAGTCACCATAGCGGCTGAGGAAATAGGCGCGAATCTCTTCCGTACTGTGTCCCAGGGCGATGCGTTCGCGAATCACTCCTCGCATCTGTTGGGCCAGTGGGGCCCCTGATTCCCAAATGTTTTCTGTTTGACAGACCGTACAGCGGAGCGTTTTGGCAATTTCCCTAACCTGGACGTCAACGTCCGTCTCATCCTGCATCGTGGCAAATAGAGGGGCAGGAATGACCAACAAAACGACCAGCCAAAAAGTGAATCGTATGCGCATCAGGATGTTGTGGGTGTGGATTGACCATTGAGCAATGGAGCAATGACTTTTTGTGTGATGTTGGTGTACACCTCGCCTGTGATCGGACCGACCCACTTATGGCGGATTTTGCCCTGTTGATCAATCACGAATGTTTCGGGTACCCCATAAACTCCATAATCAATGGCCAATTGCCCTTTAAGATCCCGGACATGGGAAAAGGTGGAACCGTATTGTTGTAAATATTGTTGGGCATCAGGTAATTCATCTTGGTAGTTCACGCCCAGCATCACAAAATCGGGATTATCTTTAAATAGTTGATGGAGCCGTAAGATGCTTTCGTGCTCCACCTTGCATTCATAACACCATGACGCCCAAAAATTGAGCAGGACCACCTTCCCCTTGAATTGATCGAGAGAGATCGTTTGCCCCGTTTCGACATCCGGTCCTTCAAAGTTGGGAGCCTCGGTCTCAATTAGGACTGTGGGAATGTGTCGTGGATCTCCCCAGAGGCCCTGGTAAAATAAGGCAAACAGTCCCAATAGGGTGAGGATCAGTGTCAGTTGCCAGCCTTTGGTCATTCTTCCTTCTTTCTCGGCCGGAGAATATTCAGAATTACGCCCAGTCCCATAATGACTCCACCGCCCCAGACCCACAGCACCAGCGGATTGAGCACTCCACGTGCAACGGTCACACCGTCCTCGGAGACTTCAGGCATGGTTAGAAAAATGTGCCCCATGTTGATGGCATAAATGGCCGATTCAGTGGTGGGCGTTTGGGTAGCCGAGTAGATTCGCTTTTGTGGCCGAAGTTCCGTAATCAGGCTTTCCCCATCAAACACCTCAAAGACCCCTTCCTGCGCGTTCCAATTCCCGCCGGCCACTTCGTGGATTTTGGTCAGTTTCATGCGATAGTCCCCGATCGTGAATTCGTCTCCTACGCGCATCGACACCACTTTTTCCGTTTGATACACGGTTGAGGCAATGATACCCACAACTAAGACGAGGACCCCGATATGCGTCAGCATGCTGGAATAGCGTCGTTGGTTGGCGGTGAAAGCCGCTAGACTTCCCTGGAGAATATTGCTCCCATTCCGCTGGGCATAGAGTTGGGAAATTTTGCCAAAGTCTAAGACAATCGCCATGCCGGCGAATGCCACGACATAACTTCCTGCCAGGGCATAGAGGTTATGAATGCCGGTCACGAACAGCAGGACAACGATGACCGCTCCTGCTAAGAGGGGAGTAGAAAAACTTTTTTTCAGGCTCGCGACCGACGCCTTTCGCCAGGGGATATACGGGCCGATACCCATGAGAAATAACAATCCAAGGGCAATGGGCATAAACACGGCATTGTAATAAGGCGGGCCGACGGTCACTTTGGCGTCCTGCAGCGTTTCGAGGATGAGCGGATAGAGTGTGCCAAGAAAGACCGTCGCGGCAGCAACCAGGAAAAATAAATTATTAAAGAGGAAAATCGATTCCCGGGATATCAACGAATCCATCTCGACTTGGGATTTCAATTTATTGGATCTCAGGATCAATGCGCCGAAGGCAATTCCGATAACGGTACCGACAAAAATAAGAATATACAGGCCGCGCTCAGGATCCGTGGCAAAGGAATGGACGGAGGTCAGTACGCCACTTCGCACAAGAAAGGTCCCGATCAGGGACAAGGAAAAGGTGACGATGATGAGGAATAAATTCCAGACCTTGAACATCTTTCGCTTTTCCTGGACCAGAACCGAATGCAGGTATGCAGTGCCGACCAGCCAGGGCATAAACGAGGCATTTTCGACGGGATCCCATCCCCAATAGCCGCCCCAGCCCAGTTCATAATATGCCCAATAGCCGCCAAGCAGGATGCCGGTCGTCAGGCACATCCAGGCAAAAGTACTCCATCTCTGCGTGACCTTGATCCACTCTTCTCCCAATCGGCCGGAGAATAAGGCGGCCATGGCAAAAGAAAAGGGAATGGAAAACCCCACATAGCCCATATACAGCATGGGGGGGTGCATGACCATCGCCGGGTCTTGCAGTAACGGATTCAAATCCTTGCCATCGAGGGGAACGGGCAGGAGCCGTTCAAAAGGACTGGAGAGAAAGACGATTAAACATAAAAATCCAAAGATAATTGCCGATTCCACACCAATTAAATACGGCATGATGGCGGGCTGGGTGCGCCAGTGTAACCAGACGGCCAGGGTGCTAAAAACCGACAGAATGAATACCCAGAGCAGGAGAGAGCCTTCATGGCCACCCCACACTGCCGCGACGGTATAGAAAAACGGGAGTTTCGAATTTGAATTATTGGCCACATAGAGGACGGAGAAGTCCCGTATGATGAAGGCGTAGACCAATGAGAGCATGCCCACACCCAGCAGGACGAAGATGAGGGTGACCGCCATACGTCCGGATCGTGCCCAATCGGGATTGCGAGTTTTGAGGGCTAATGCAGCGCTGGCCATGCCAAAGACTGACAGCACCAGGGCAACAATGGTCGAAAAATGTCCAATTTCAATAATCATGGAGAATGGCCAACAGGCTTATTGCGAGAGGGTTTTCATGAAATCTTTTTTGGGGAGTTCTACGCCTGCTCGTTTGAGCTCCATCGGCATGTAGTCCTCGGAGTGCTTGGCCATGATCATCGTAGAATGAAAGGTCTGGCCGTCTCGCCATTGGCCTTCCACCACCGCCCCTTGCCCTTCCTTGAACAGATCTGGAGGAATTCCCTGAAACGCCACAGGGATGGTGTTGGCACCGTCCGTGAGTTCAAAGGTAAGACCCACCGGTTCGGGTTGAGTTTTGAGGCTGCCTTTGACCACCATGCCGCCCACCCGAACTTTTTTGCTATAGGCTTCGGCCGTAAAAGCTTTCACCTCCGAGGGGGTTACGAAGTACACGATATTTTCCCCGAAATTCCCAAACGCGAGATACCCGAGCGAGCCCGCAATCAGGAGGATACTGACGATGATGGCGATTTTTTTATTCTTTGTACCCAAGAGAGTCTGCCTCTGGTTCGTAAAGTTTGGATTCCTTGATCTCTTTAAATAAAACCATGACTCTCTGGCTCATGGCAAATACCATCCACCCCAAGCCCAGAACGGAAACAAGGTAGGCCGCGGCCACAAACCCAAAGTTATTGATCAAAGCGGTCTCCTGTGCCTTGAAGACTTGGTTCTGGCTGTCCCAACGGCCAATAAGAACCAGTGTTTTAAGTTCGCGTATATTTTCCAAGGGGGGACCCTCATATTCCACAACAAGACTGGCGGGTCCGTCCACAAATTCAAACGTGGCCTGGCCCTGTTCCACCTCACCCTGCAAGGTACCACTTTTCACCATCCCTTGTATTCGGACTGGCTGGGAAGACGGAGGACTACTCAGCAGGGTTCCCATTGGCAGGGTGGCCAAGTGTTGTTGGTAGTGCTGAAAGGTCAGAATGGCCAGAAGGAGGGTTACCCCAAGAATCAGCGCCCAACGTGTATATAACCCGGTCATGGAGTCGTCTGGGAAAAATGGGTTTGACTGAGAAGCCGGCCTTTTTTGGCATGCAATAGTTCAGTCAAGTACAAAATTTGAGTGCGGACCATCACCATATATGCAAATAATAACCAGCATCCGATGCTCATCAACGTGAGCGGAATCAGAATATCTTCCGAAATACTCACTCCCCTGGTGGAGAATGACATGGGTTGGTGAAGCGTTCTCCACCATTCTACCGAAAATTTTATAATCGGCAGATCGATGCCTCCCACAATGGCCAGAATTGCTGCATAACGGCCGCCTCGTACCGGGTCATCCACCAGTCGTCGAAGCATGAGGTATCCTCCTAAAATCAGGAGGAGCACCGTAAATGAGACGAGTCGTGGATCCCAGGTCCACCAGGTATTCCACGTGGGTTTTGCCCAAATCGATCCCGTGATGAGGGCCAGGGCAGTAAAGAGTGCACAAATACTGGCCGAAGCCTGGCACATGTTATCCACCAATGGATCCCGTTTCCACAAATACCAGATACTTCCCCCAAATAAAACGGAATAGGCGAGGGTACTGGTGTGGGCCAGGGGCACGTGGACATACATAATCCTGACAAGTTCGCCTTGATAATAATCCGGTGGAGAGGCCAGCAATCCGGTGTAGAGGCCTAAAAAGATGCAGAGAGCGGCTCCTCCTCCAAACCATCCCTTATAGCGTTGGATCTGTCGGATAATGCGATTAATCATGTGCTGTATTGTAAAGAGAGATTCCCCAGGGGGAAAGAGCCGAAAGGTGAAGACTTTTTAAGCCGTTTTCAAGATTTAAGAGTCGAGAATGAATTCAAATAACCAAAATGAAACGACGGTGAAAATAATGTCAAAGATGGTCAGGAGTTGGATCCATTGCGAGTAAAAGGAAAATGGATCTCCACTTAAGGCTCCCCGCGTGGCTTCCACGGCCGCGATCATGACCGGAACAGCCAGGGGGAGGAGCAGGACCGGGAGCATGACTTCCCGGGCTCGAATCTGCACGGTTAGAGCTGAAAAGAGGGTCCCAACTGCCGATAACCCCAAGGTGGCCAAAAAAAATATTATCAAAAGGGTTCCAACGGCTTCAATGACATCCAGGTTAAAGAATAAGACGAATAAGGGGAACAAGAGGATTTCGACTGAGAGCATGAAGAGGAAATTGGCCGCGGTTTTTCCGAGGTAAATGGCGCCCTTGGGGGCCGGACTCATTTGCAAGGACTCCAGACAATCGTTTTGTAGTTCTGAGGTAAATGATTTTCCTAAACCGATAATGCCCGTAAAGGTAAAGGCAACCCAAATAATTCCTGCAATCAGTTGGCGGGCCGCATCCTGATCCATTGAGAAGCTAAAGCTAAACACCAGAATGACAATGAGGGCAAAGAACAGCATGGACGACATGGTTTCCCGTGTGCGCCATTCGCTGATCAGGTCCTTCCAGACGACCCAGCGAATTGTTTTAAAAAATGGCATCAGTGGTCAATTGCTCAGAGGAGAGAAGGTGAAGGTGTCCGCCTTTGAGAATACCGCCCCGTGTAGCGATTTGTGTGGCTTTGTCACGGTCGTGAGTGGTCATGAATACCGTTCCGGCGCGGTCCAGGGTTTCCTGAATAAGCTGGTTGGTGATGGCAACGCCGGCATGGTCCAACGCGTTGTAAGGCTCATCAAGTAATAGCAGTTGTGGCTGAGCCAGAATGGTTTTAGCGAAGTCCAATCGCTTTTTCATCCCGGCCGAAAATTGACGTATTTTGAGGTCCGCAAAGGCTCCGATTCCTGTTCGATCCAATGCCCGTTTGATCTGGGGTGGAGAAGGGGCTTGACCACGCAGGCCCAAGGCAAATTGGAGATTTTCGGTGGCACTGAGTTCATCGTATAAATGGGAACCATGAGCGATGAGCATGATGATTTCTCGAACGGTGTCCTTCTGTGCAACCCCATCCTGTCCAAAAATGGTAAACTGACCATGAGATGGCGCTTGGAGGGTGGCTAGTATACGAAGCAACGTGGTTTTTCCTGCCCCGTTAGGGCCGAATAAGGCAAAGCATTCTCCGGGATGAACGTCAAATGACAGATCTTCAAAGATGCGATAGAAACCGTAGGCTTTTGAAAGGCTGTTGACCTGAATGGCGATCATGTCATGGTAAGAAAAATGGGAAGGTTAGCGTTGTAGTCTACGGAATGTCTTTGAGGTTGTCTAGGAATGTAGCAAGATGGTGAAAACGTTTGCCACCGAGAGGCTTCCCTAATTTTTGGGCTCTTTGGGCTCGCAGTACTAAGGAGTTCCCTTGGGGCTAAGGCTTTGTTGGGCGGAATACTGACGAAATACTAATGTTTCTCGTTGTCGCAGGGACCACGTGATGTTTCCGAGTCTCCGGAAAACTAGGAAATTGTTTTGAATTCCATGTGATCCTGGTTTGTTAGCTTTGTCGGGGAGCATCGCGTTGACGATGAAATTTATGGAGTCTTATGATGAAGAGGATGAAGAGAAGGGGCGTTTGCCGTTATAGTGTAGATGTATAGAGTCAGGGTTTATTTGTCAGGAGGCAGCGAGTTGAACACAATTACTTTGCTCAGGACTGGAGGAATTATATTTTGAAGCCTGGACTTTGGATGGGGGCAGTGGGGATTTTTTTTACCCTACTTGGCTGTGATTCAGGGTATTCTAAAAGTTCTTACGCCGATGCACCACCGGCCCAATCCGTGGCTTCCCGTCCCTCGACGGGATCTCTCGCCCCGGATTTTCGCCTGATGGATTTGCATGGAAAGGCTGTTTCGCTTTCCGATTTTAAAGGGAAAGTGGTGTTGCTCAACTTTTGGGCGACGTGGTGTGGGCCGTGCCGGATTGAAATGCCCGCGATGGAAGCATTGTATCGCAGTATGCAATCGAAGGGTCTGGAAATTATCGCGGTTTCCGTCGACCAACAAGGCACCGCCGTGACTCGGCCTTTTCAGGAAGCGATGGGTTTGAGTTTTCCCATCTTGCATGATCAGGATTATCAGGTGGGGTTGACCTATGGCGCACGCACCCTTCCCATGACCTTTGCGATCGATCGTAAAGGTATTATCAAGCAGGTGGTATTCGGATCCCGTGATTGGAATAGCCCTGAAGCCCGGAAGGGAATCGCCAAGGTACTTCAGGAGCCGATCCCAGAGACTTCCCAACGCATGTAACCAAGTTATGATTGATTCAATAAGCCAGGTATCTTTGGTTGCCGCGTTTAGTGCCGGACTGCTGTCTTTTGTTTCTCCGTGCGTCCTTCCGCTCGTCCCCTCCTATTTGTCCTATATCACCGGGCTTTCTGTGGAAAATCTAGCAAAAGTTGAAGAACGAGAGCGGTTTAAGTCTGCCATCATTCTCAATGCCTTGTTGTTTATTGCCGGTTTTTCCACGGTCTTCATCGCTTTTGGGGCATCGGCCAGCCTCATGGGACAATTATTGTACGACTATCAGGACGTGATCAGAAAAGTTGGGGGTGTTCTGATTATTATTTTCGGGCTGTATTTGCTTGGGATCTTGAAATTAAACTTTTTCATGACCGAACGTCGGCTGATGCATTTTGAGACGCGTCCTGTCGGTTATTTAGGTTCGTTTCTAATTGGGACAGCGTTTGCTGCTGGCTGGACGCCTTGCGTGGGGCCGGTGCTGGGGGCCATTCTGGCCTATGCCAGTACAACAGAATCCATGTCCAGTGGGGTGATGCTGCTGTCGGCCTATTCATTGGGGTTGGGCCTCCCGTTTTTTCTGACTGCGTTTGGGATGGACACGTTTTTGAGCTACTTCAAAAACCTTCGGTCCTATTTAGGCGGGGTGTCGTTTGTTAGCGGAGGGCTGTTGGTGGCGGTTGGCGTTATGATTTATGCGGATTCTCTGACACTCATTACCAGCTTTCTTGAGCGCAATGGTATTGGGTGGTACATCGGCCAATAAACCGGCCTACTCGCCCTATTCTTCCTCTTTTTTTCCTTATTCTTTCTTCAATTCGCTCGTATGGTTTTCTGAATGATGGTGCTCATGAGCAGATTTTGGGATATTGGGGAGGATCAAATATCCGAGGAGAAGCCCTTATCTATTGGTCGTGGATTGGTGGGGGCCATGGGAAAAGATTGGTCAGAGGATTCATGAACCTCTCTTGTTCTTGTCCGAGCCACCAGCGATCAGTCACGTGTTTTGATGACCCTGAACCTCTATTCGTTAACGGCTATTCTTGACGCATATTCCTTCTCTGTGTAGGGTCCCACCACATTTTGTGAAACCCTATAAGACGGAATCGTTGAGATGTGATTATTGATGTGCTTCAACATTTATCAAGATATGTGAAAAGGGTCAATATGGGAAGAAGGAGCACAGTGATATCCCAATTTCAAGGGAAGGGTTCTCAATGATTCTCGTGACCGGGGGTGCTGGCTATATTGGCTCACATACTTGCCTTGAGCTCATTCATGCCGGCTGTGATGTGACGGTCTTTGACAACTTCTCCAATAGCCATCCTGAGTCACTCGCACGGGTACAGCGTATTACAGGGAAGCCTCTTCGCCTGATTCGCGGTGACTGCCGTGATCACGCCGCAGTGGTTGCGGCTCTTCGCCAGAGCGGGGCGACCGCAGTCATTCACTTTGCCGGCCTCAAGGCAGTGGGAGAATCGGTTCAACAACCGTTGGCTTACTATGACAATAATGTGGTCGGGTCCCTGCGCCTATTGGATGCCATGGGCGAGTGCGGCGTGAAACAGCTGGTATTCAGCTCGTCTGCCACGGTCTATGGTGATCCGCAACGTCTTCCGCTCACTGAGGAACACCCGCTCTCTGCAACCAATCCCTATGGTCGAACGAAACTGATGGTGGAGGAGATCTTGCGTGACTTACACCGCAGTGATCCCTCCTGGCGGATTGGTATCTTGCGGTATTTTAACCCGGTTGGGGCACATGACAGCGGTCTGATAGGGGAAGATCCACAGGGTATACCGAACAATCTGCTGCCCTTCGTAGCGCAGGTCGCAGTGGGACGGCGTGAACACCTGAACGTGTGGGGTGCCGATTATCCTACTCCCGATGGGACCGGAGTGCGGGATTATATCCATGTGGTTGATTTGGCCCTGGGACATCTCAAAGCCCTGGAGGCGCTGGCTCGACTGGATCTTCAGAAGGAGTGCTTGACCGTAAACCTTGGTACGGGCAAGGGTTACAGCGTATTGGAGATCGTGCGGGAATTTGAGGCGGCGAGCGGCAAGCCCATTCCCTATAAGGTCGCACCCCGTCGATCCGGTGACATTGCCTCTTGCTATGCTGATCCGCATCAAGCTTTCACGCTTTTGGGTTGGCGAGCCGAACGCGGACTCAGTGAGATGTGCGCGGATGCGTGGCGTTGGCAACGTGACAACCCTCAAGGGTATGTAGTCTGATCATCCCTTGGCCCACCGCAGACATGCTGCTATCATTGCTTTCCCTCCACACGTTTATTCGCTTTTGGAGGCGCCGGGTTGTCACTCCTGCCCATTGATAGAGACCTCGCTATGGTTCAACATTTTTCAACAGACCAGATGCATGACAGTAAGGTCATGACTGTGGTTATGCGTACGCCTCTGGAAGGCTGGCCGCGCCCGGCCCTGTGCCGAAGGGCTCTGGCGAATGGCACATTGCCTGGCGATACAGTGTTGGTGCGGTCGCTTGGTCCACTGGGAACGCATTCCGAAAGCGGTCGGGAGCTTGCCTAATGGGAAAATTTGGGGCGTGATGTTCTTCCTTTAAATCGGTAGTAGGAATTGGCTCGAGAGCCAGGTACTACTGGAGAGCCAGGTACTACTGGAAGATGGTCGGTGTTGGTAGAGGGTTGCGGCCAACGAATCCGATTGGCCTCTATACGGGACTCGAGAGTGAGGTTCAGAAAAATAAGGACTTAACACCATTCGCCGGTTTTACAGGATCTTGCGCTATCCGGTAACTGTGTGGGGTTTGTCGTGGCCGAGGAGGATGTTGAGTCACACCAGTTGCCAATCGTACAGAAAGTGTGAGGAGAAGGGTAATTGGTAGCTGTTGAGACAGGCGGGCGGGCTAGTGCAGGTGCTGGTGAAGGAAATCCGGTAGGAGATTTCGGAGTGTGGGATATTGTCCTTACCAGGGCCTGGTCATTGGAAATTGGTTTATTTTTCGAACTATTGGCGGCATTCTGTTCACGCAACGAAGGAATGGTGAGGTTGGGACCATTCAGCGATGGGTCCCGAGGAAGGGAAGCTAGAAGGGAAGGATTGTTCTTTTGAAGCTTTGCCAAGAGTTTTTGGCCGTCTGTGTGGTAAGGGTTGTTGGGATGTTCCTTGACCAGGGTGAGTAACCATTCCTGCGACCATTCTTCGACTCCTAGGTCCTGGTAGGTTTTAGCCAAATGGAACATCGCATCCCCGGCGCTTTCTAATTCCGGAAATTCTTTGATGATTTTTTCGAAACGATGTGCCGCTGCCAGATATGACTGACGACGGAGGTAAAACTGTCCTACCATCAGGTGCCGTTGCGCTAATTGTTCCTTACAGATCAGAATCGTTTGCTTCGCGTCCGTTTCATACCGGCTGGCCGGGAAGTCTTGAAGGAGTTTGTCGAAACTCTGAATCGATTGCTGAAGGGGCTCCGGATCACGATCGACAGTCCGGTATTGCTTGAAATGGCTGACTCCAATTTTGTATTGGGCGTAGGGTGCTAATACATGGTTTCGGTGGAGGTCGAGAAAATGTTTGTATTCAACAATGGATTCCGCATAGGATTCCTTTTCAAAGAAGGATTCAGCCCGTTTCATGATCACGTTCGGGTCGTAACTCATTTCTACCGAATCACCCACGAAGATTTGTTCGTCCGTTGAGGAGATTTCTTTTTTCGATGTCTGGTCGGTAGGTTTGGGTGTTGAAGAACATCCAGCCATCATCACAACACCCGTGAGGAAGAGGATCAAAATTGATCGAGATTCGACAGAAAATATCACAGGAAAGTCACCCCATACAGTGCTATGATCATGATGTTGAGATGGATGCGAATACAGAAACTCAAAGTAGACTCAATATATACAATATTCGGACCAAAAATAGAAAGCCTTTAATATTGGGATTGTGTTAACTATTTCACCTCGTGTTGTCTCGTTTTTGACACATTATATTTAGTCAGGATGGAATGTTTGTGACAGTCGGGGTGTTTTGAATTCAACGAAAAAGTTACATGTGTATGAATGGGAACCTCTCTAGAATTGTGGGAACCGGCTCCTTTCTCCCGGTTCGTCGGGTAGAGAACCAGGAGGTGGCCGATTTTTTAGGAATTGAGCCTTCGTATATTTTTCGAGTTTCTGGTATCCGGACAAGATTTTGGGCTGATTCACAGGAGGGATGCTCCTTATTGGCGGAGCAGGCTAGCAGAAGAGCATTGGATCAGGCTGGCTTAGTCCCGGAAGATCTTGACGCCATCCTTGTCTCCTCCACTTCACCAGAGATGATTTTTCCCTCCACGGCCTGTCTTCTTCAAGCTCGGATGGGTATCAAGGGCATCCCGGCATTTGATCTCTCAGCTTCTTGCTCAGGGTTCCTCTATGGCCTTTCAATGGCGGATTGTTTGATTCGGGCCGGGCAGTTTCGGCGATGTCTCGTGGTGGCTTCGGAAATCAAATCTCGGTCATTGGATGTCAAAGATCTGAGTACGGCCATTTTATTCGGTGATGGGGCCGGTGCGGCTATTGTTGAGCGATCGTCTGATTCCGAGGTAGGCATTGTCAGTATTCGACTTCAGGCCGACGGGGCATATCATGATCTGGTTAAAATTGCCGGAGGCGGATCTCGTCAACCGTTGACCCAAACGGTCCTTGATTCCCATGAGCATACCTTGCGCATACAGGGTTCCCAGCTGTTTCGCATTGCAATCCGGTGTTTAGGACAGGCGGTCATCGACCATTTGGAGCAGGAAAAATGGGCTGTATCCCAGCTCGATCAGGTAATTTTCCACCAAGCAAATGGACGTATGCTGGCCAAGTTTTGTCAAAAACTTGGGATTCCTCCTGATCGATGTTTCACGATGATCGAGGAAGTTGGCAACACCTCTTCAGCTTCATTGCCGATGGCCTTGGATCGTGCAAATCGAGATCGGAGACTGAAGAAGGGTGATCGGATTATGTTGGGAGCCTTTGGCGGGGGGCTTACCTGGGGCACGGCTCTGGTTCACTGGGGGTAATGGGCCTCTGGGAGTTGTTGCCTTATTTTCAGTGAAACACCGTCGTGCCTGTGTTGACGGGCTCTGGCAATTTGGCCTATCGTGCGGGAAAAGTATGCCATAGTTGAAATATGTAAGAGGAGGGTGCGTTGAAAATCTTCCTGGCCAATCCTAGAGGGTTTTGTGCGGGAGTCGATCGGGCAATTGAAATTGTCGATTTGTCCTTAAAGACCTATGGTGCACCAATTTATGTTCGTCATGAAATTGTGCATAGCCGTCATGTGGTCGAGTCGCTTCGTGGAAAAGGCGCTATTTTTGTCGAAGAACTGAATGAAGTGCCTGATGGCGCCATCGTCATATTCAGCGCACATGGTGTAGCAAAAGAGGTGTGGGAAGAATCTAGGCGACGAAATTTAAAAGTGATTGATGCCACATGTCCGCTGGTTATCAAGGTTCATAACGAGGTGAATCGGGATTACTCCAACGAATATGAGCTGATTCTAATCGGTCACGCGGGACATCCTGAGGTTGTGGGAACTCTTGGTCAGGTGCCTGATAAATTTCATTTAGTTTCCTCGGTTGAAGATGTCGAATCCTTAGAAGTGGAAAACCCTCTTCACTTGTCGTATGTCACTCAAACGACGTTGAGTGTTGATGAGTGCCGGGATATTGTTGCCGCATTACATCGTCGATTTCCGGGTATTAAGGGCCCACATCAGGAAGATATTTGTTATGCCACACAAAATCGCCAAAATGCTGTTAAAGAATTGGCCCGTTTTGTTGATGTGATTCTGGTAATCGGATCTCCCAACAGCTCCAATTCAAACCGATTGAGAGAGTTGGGCGAGCGGTGTGGAATCCCTTCGTACCTGATTGATTCTTATCAGGATATTCAGGCGGAATGGCTTGAAGGCGTGAACGCCATTGGCATTGCGGCAGGGGCTTCGGCTCCAGAAGTGTTGGTGGCTCAGGTCATTAAGTTTTTGAAAGAGCAAGGAGCTACCTCGGTAGAGCAGTTGACCGTGGTGGAGGAAAATGTTGAATTTCTTCTTCCCAAAGAATTACTGATGGCCAAAGGCCAACGATAAGGTTCCATCGATTGCTTCTCTCCGAGAGGGGAGTAATCCTATTCTTCGGAATTTTCCTTTCTTATTTTCACTTTTAGAAGGGTTAGCCTTACCTTAAAGTGGATAATTGGCTTGGTCTGTTGGTCCCCCCTCTACATGCCTCGGTATTCATTTGATGGCGAGGCATGCGCTTCACTCTTGGATTAAGTGTCAATCTATCGCTATATCCGCAAGTCCCCGTGGTCAACTTGGTCGAAAAATTGTGCGATTTGCTGGATTCCAATAACTAAGTACGTCGTATTTGAAAGTAGTCACCTGGGCTGTCAAGTAATTATAATCGGATGGTTTTATGATACTGGGAGATCTTGATGGACTCCCTCGCGCTAGCTAAAGTGGGAAAAACTTCTGAATTTATGGAATGCCAGCCTGTTAAATTTTGACAAGAAGCTTCAGGTTTTAAATCCCGGCTTTAGGTGAGCTCGATGTCAACCTCGCCTTCCTCTTTCATCAAGTGGAAAAGCATAGTGCACCAAGGAGTCCGCAACACAAGCCCCACAGATAGCGTCGTTGATAAAACCGGCGGATTTTTCCCTCAAGTAGTAGGGATTAATTAGATTGATCAGTAACGATAGTTATAAAGATATTGTGAAAGCGAAGATTAAGCCATCGGGGGATGTTACAGACCAACCGCTGCCATATAACCAACCATCTTCTTTATCCTCGGTCGGTGAAACATCTATCAGTTTTATGATTTGAACCTTCAAAGGTAGGGAATTGGACTTTTCAATATCAAAGTGTGGGCGAACGTTTGATGTGATAGCGGGAGTGTACTTGTAAGGCGTGTTACAGGCGGTTAGCAGTATTGTAAAACTAAGAAATAAAGTGCAAATCTTAAAATCACACAATAAAAAATCGTGCAAGGGTTTGTGCCGCTGCAAGGTTTTCATACCTCAGGTGGGACCATGCTTCGAACGCCAGGGAATATAATGGCAAAAGAACCTTTTTTAGAATTGTCGAGAAAAACTTTAATAAGAAATAGGTATTAACTGAACCACCGGGATTTATAAAGGGTGGCTTGCTTGGGTAGTGGAGGGGATTATTATATGTAAACTGAAATTCTTAGGAACTAGCTGCCTTTTTCAGCATAAGGTCAAGTAGGATCAATACTCTTGAGAACGGGAATAGCTATTGGGGTACTTTGTCCCTCTTCTTATAGAGCAAATTGGCGTGGCACAGCAGTTTGGATGTTCGTGGAATTGGTGATCCATCCTTTAGTAGCTAGATCTGTCTGCATGGGGACCGTGATATAGATGGTGGTTCCAGCAAATGCATTATGGTTTTGTACCTGGTGACATAAACCTTGGTTTCTTGAATACGTCAAGATATTGGATAGGCTGGCAGTCTTGCCCCCCGTATTTTGTGGAAAATTTTGATTTTTCTTTCTTCTTATGGTACAGGTTTGGGGCAAATTAGGGCCCTGTCATCCACCCCATTCTGGGAGGGAATATGTTTCTGCGTACCCTAGTAGTCAGTGGGTTTAAATCCTTTGCTGAAGCGAAAATAGATTTCCCGAATGGGATTACCGCTGTTGTCGGTCCCAACGGCACAGGAAAGAGCAATATCGTGGATGCCATTCTGTGGGCGATGGGTGAGCAAAGCGTCAAAAGTTTACGAAGTGAGCGCATGGAAGACGTCATTTTTAATGGGACGGAGCAACGTAAACCCATGGGAATGGTCGAGGCCTCACTTATTTTTTCCGAGGTGACACCTCGTGAGTTGGAGCCTGTCTCTGCGCTCTTGGAAGGACTTGATCAGGCAACGGACGTGATGATTACGCGCCGGCTCTACCGAGAGGGGGACAGCGAATACTATTTTAATAAGATTCCATGCCGACTGAAGGATATTCGAGGTTTCCTCTGGAATGCCAGGGCAGGAGCCCGTGGGCAGTCTGTTATTGAACAGGGCAATATCGAACAGTTACTCAGTGCCTCCCCTCAGGAACGGCGCGAGTTTATTGAAGGTACGGCAGGCATTATTCGGTATAAAAAGCAAAAGGCAGAGGCGTTACGAAAATTACAAAGCACGGAAAATAATCTTTTGCGGGTGCGGGATATTTTAGGAGAAGTCCGGGGGCAGTTACGGACGCTCAATCGTCAGGCGAAACAGGCAGAGGAGTATCAGACATTTCTCCGGGAAGCTAGGGAGCTTGAGGTGCAGTTGTTGACCTACGACTTTCGCCGGTTTTTTCAAGACCAGTGTCAGTTTGAAAACGAGTTACACGAATCTGAAAGCCAAGAGCTTTCCTGTCTAGCTGAAGAAGCTCACTTTGTAGCCGAGCACCAAGAAGTGCAGTTAGAGTTAACGTCTGCTAGCGAAACGCTCAAGGAAACGCAGGACCGGTTCAGAGAGATTGAGCAACAAATGTCCCATGCGTTTACGGCGATTCAGATTGAACGCAACCGGCTTGATCAATATGAACAGCAACATGAACAGGTCATGGAGGAGCGAGCGCGGCTGAATGGGGAGGGGCATGAAGCCATTGGTTCGTTGGATCTGCTGAGAGAGCGTTTGGCGCAGATTCGATGTGAAATGGAGATTCTTTCTGTCACTTTGGAAGAGGGTGAAGGGAAGCTGGCCGATCTCGCTGCTCGCCGTCGAGAAACTGCGGAGAAGGTTGACAAAGGGCGGGAAACGATTCTAGCCCTGGCTGTTGATAAAACGAATCAGGAAAACCGCTTGCGAAGTATTGCCGAAGGACAGAGTTCCATGGCCAGACGGATCGAACGTCTCGCTGCGGAATATTCTCAATCGCAGAATGACCAAACCACACTTCAGGCTGAAGGTGAAACTCTTCGACAGGAATGCTCATCTCTTGAAGGCCAGCTTGAAGCCCTCCGTTATGATCAGGAACGATTGGAAGTAAGCCTGCAAAGTCAGCGGGAAATTCGGGAAGAGCTTGATGAGAAAATACTGGACCTCCAAACCCAGTCTGCTGGTGCTGAATCTGAACTGCGTGCCCTTCAAAGCGTCTTTCGGGAAGAAATAGGGTATGGCCATCGCGGTGAGGGGGATGAAGCCTCTATTCGCGTCGCCTGTTCGTCTATTCAAGAGGCATTGGCCGAGCGAATGGAAGTGCCGGAAGAGGTTGAGAAAGCCATCGAAGCGGTACTGGGTGAGCGATTGAAGGCATGGATTGTCCAGTCGTCGCAGGAAGCAGAAAAGTCCATTGAGCAATTTAAGCAACATGAATGGGGAAAAGGCAGTTTTATTCCTTTGAATATTCCGCGCGCGAGCCCCAAGGGTCCAGCCGATTGGTGGGATGTGTTGCAGCACGATACGGAGGTGCGTGGCTTAGCAGTG
Organism: Nitrospiraceae bacterium; assembly: GCA_003523945.1. Taxonomy (GTDB): domain Bacteria; phylum Nitrospirota; class Nitrospiria; order Nitrospirales; family UBA8639; genus Nitrospira_E. The sequence goes on from DOFS01000131.1 coordinate 32,222, forward strand.
AACTTTGTTCAGGTTCCAGACGATTTGAGTCCGGTGGTAGAGGCCTTGTTGGGGCAAACCGTCATCGTTAAGTCATTGAATGGTGCGTTGAATCTCATGGACACACATTCCTGGTTCCATGGGAATGGTCCTCTCATGGTGGCGTTAGGCGGAGAACTTGTGGCTCCATCTGGGGTCATCAGTGGTGGGTCAGGAGGAGAAGCTGGTGGATTATTGCGTCGCCGGCGAGAGATTCTCACCTTGGAAGAAACGTTGAGCACGCTTACTCTTGAGTTGGAGGAAGCCAGAGCGAATCGGAAATCCCTTCTTCAAGAAATTGAGGACGTATCCGGAAAACTTGAAAAAGCCACCTTGTCCATTCGCGAGATGGAATTTCAAATGTTAACCATTCAAAAAGAGGCTTCCTCCAAAGAAAAGGCTCTTCCCGAACTCATTCGTCGATTAGATGCTCTTCAACAGGATCGGTTGGCAGAAGAGGCTGAATGGGGCCAGCTTCAAGTGGAAGAGGTAGATGTTCGGACTCGGCTCGAACGTCTCAATCAGACACGAGAACATGAAGATGAAGCTCTTCGGCAATTCCTGGATTCACTTCATGCATTAGACCAAGAGCGACAAGATATGTTGCAAAACCTCAATGACACTCGAATGAATTATCAGACTCTGAAGACCCAGTGGGACCACGAACAAGCTAATGTTGAACGGATTGAACGGGAAGAAGTGCAGCGGAAAACACGTATTCAACAGATTGATGGACAATTGGAGCACCTCTTTCTGCAAAGTCGAAAGAGTCAGGAAGAACGCCTCACGAATGAGCGGTTGGTTGAAGAATTAGACATCCAGAAAGAGGCCATTGCCGGAACATTATTAGAGCTTCAGAACCGCCATGCAGAATGTATGGAGGAAGTGAAACGCTTGGATGGTCTGATCGGTAAGGCTCGTGAAACATTGAGCCACATCTTCAAATCCCGGGTGCCGATTGAAGGGCGTTTAGCGGAAGTTCGGACGAAGTTACAGGCTGTTCACGAAACGCTAACTATGACCTATGAAATTTCGACGGATGATCTCAAAAAGCTTCCGAATGCTGAACCGACGGCGGAAGGTCTGGAAGAGAGCGAACAATCTTCTAGCGAGGAGAAAACCGGCCAGTGGAGAGAGCAATTGCAGGGAATCAGAAAGAAATTGGAGCGTATCGGCCCGATTAACCTGGCAGCTATTGAGGAGCATGCTCAGTTAGAAGAACGCTATCAATTTTTGTTGGCGCAGGAGGAAGATCTGGCTGGTTCTATCCAATCCCTTCAGGAAATTATCCAGCGATTGAATCAAACTACCAATAAGCTATTTGCCGAGACCTTTAAAGAGCTTCAGGTGAAATTTAGCGAAGTCTTTTCAGCCTTGTTCGCTGGAGGACGTGCTGAATTGATTTTGGTAGAAGATACTCAGGAAGGACAGGAATCAGAAGGGCCCAATCTTGAGCCAGGTGTGGAAATTGTCGCTCAACCTCCAGGAAAGCGATTGAAAAACCTCAATATGCTTTCCGGAGGGGAAAAGACCATGACTGTCATGGCCCTTCTCTTTGCAAGCTTCCTCATTCGACCTTCTCCGTTTTGTGTGTTGGATGAGGTGGATGCGCCGTTGGATGAGACGAATGTGGTCCGTTTTGGTCAATTTCTGCGGCAAATGGCGGACCGGTCTCAATTTATTGTGATCACACACAATAAACGAACCATGGAGACTGCCAACTCCCTATTTGGTGTGACGATGGAGGATCCTGGAGTTTCGAAGTTGATAGCGGTTCGGCTGCATGAGTTAGAAGAGGTTGGCTGAGGGATCCCCAATCTTTCTAAATCTGTGGGTATAACCTTTGGGGGAAGTCTCAAAAAAAAGCCCCTTCCTTAGAATGTCGGAAGGGGCTTTTTTGGTAGAAACAGGTTTTTTGTTTGCTTAATTCCGAACGCCGCTCCAAACTTTCGCTGGGTCAATTTCTTTGTCCGGGTTCAGTTGTTTGGCCTTGTCCAGTAGAGCATCCGTTGTCTCAGGGATTTCTGGGTCAGGGATGCAGCAATCGTCGACAGGACACACGGCCGCACATTGAGGCTCATCAAAATGTCCAACGCACTCTGTGCAACGCTCATAGGTAATCACGTAAACCGTGTCCCCATCACCTTGACCTTCACCGACCTTATTGCCCTTTTCTTCCGCAGCGCTGCGTGTCTCAAAAATTGCCTCGTTGGGACATTCAGGGAGACAGGCGCCACAATTAATGCACTCTTCTGTAATTAGCAACGACATAATTCCTCCTTAGGGGCCAGATAAACCGTCATGTCAATTGTAGGAAGCCAACGCCTAGGAAACTTATCAAGTTTCCCCTGGCATGAGGGCACACACAGTAACAACTCTTGGGCGATTTTAACGGTGAAAATTTCGTGGCGTCAACCGGACAGAAGACCTAATCAGATAAGCCATTCGGACCTTCTGTAAAATCACGTGCATAAAAAACTTTTCCAGAATTATTGAGGGCAATGTCAATGCAAATCATCCGTGTATTTAAATATTTTGCCAGAAAGGTGGTAGGTGTTTTTGACCTTGACGAACCCAAGGACGATTGTTATAGGAGCGAGGCGTTATCACATGAGAGCCGCAGTCAACTCGCATTTCCATGAGTCGCGATTGACCAGTGAGTAATAAGCGTGAAAGGTTTTGAGCGCGTTGGCTCAACCGTTCGTACGCTCGTCTCAGGGTATGGCCGAAAGAAATAGGGATGGTTTCTTCAAACCGGCTGCCTGGAGTTGGATATATTCCTGGTTTTTTCTCTTTTCTCCCCATGAAAACACTTAGCCCTGAATCATCAGTGCTCTCCGCCTATGCTGCCCTCACGACCGCCGCGATGGTTTGGGGGGGGTCGGTGGTTGCGCAAAAAGTTGCTTTAGGTCCTTTCTCCCCAGTGGAAGCGTCCGTCTTTCGAGGAATAGGGGCATTGCTGATCCTCATTCCTCTTTGGCTGTGGAAGGAAGGGATCGTGTCCTTTTCAGGGAGAGATTGGCGGATTTTTTTTCTGTTGGGATTGGGAGTCCTGGGAAATCACCTGTTCGTGCTATTTGGTTTACAATTTATTGGGGCGGGGGCAGCGGGTATTATCATTGGGGCAAGCCCGGCAATTACCGCCTTTTTGTCCTCTTTAATCCTGAAGGATGTACCTCTCCGGGTGATTTGGCTTGGTTGCCTTGTCTCGTTTTTAGGGGTATTGAGTATTTCTGGGCGCAGTGCGGTGGAAGGCTTTGGATCCAATCCTCTGCTCGGCGGGATTCTGGTGGTGTGCGCGTTAGTTAGTTGGGCTCTATATACGATTGGCTGTCGTAAAACCATGGAACGGTTCTCTCCACTGACCGTGACCTGGATAACACTTCTGACCTCTTTGATCTTTGAAATCCCGTTGTTAGCCCTGAATCACAAAGTCTTGGTTGCCGGGTTGGAGACGGTTTCCGTGTCTGGTTGGCTGGCGCTTCTGTATGTCATGGTATTTGCCACGGCGTTGGGTCAACAGGCATGGTTGTATGGCGTCAAGGGGATCGGCCCTTCCAGAGCAGGAATTTTTGGTAATCTTATTCCGGTTTCGGCCTTGTGTTTTTCCCTCGTGATTTTGGGGGAGCCGGTTGGCTTGAGAGAAATAAGTGGGATAGGATTAATTTTGCTCGGGGTCTGGTTGGTTGATCGACAATCCTGTGCTGTGTTAGTGAAAGTCACATGATCGGGAAATAAGCGGAAACGAAGAAAGAGAGCGCACAATGCTGAAGGAACGGATTGAGGAAGTCACGCAGATGAATGAGTTGTTTTACCGTGGGTTTGAACAGCTGGATATTGCGCTGATGGATTCTATTTGGGCTCACCAGGAGTATGTGACCTGTATTCATCCGGGATGGAGTATCCGGGTCGGATGGCCGGCAGTCAGGGATTCCTGGGTGGTCATTTTCAATAATACGTTTTCGATGAAATTTGAATTGACCGAAGTACAGGTCCAAGTTGCGGCCGATATTGCATGGGTGATTTGTACAGAAAACATCACCAGTCGGGTGGGAGAGAACGAACAGAATAGCCAGGTCGTGTCCACCAATTTATTTGAGCGGATTG
>DOFS01000131.1:36546-37681 GCA_003523945.1 Nitrospiraceae bacterium
CTATATCATTGAATAGATTAGGAAAATCTCTTCCAATTTGTGGTCAATTATAGAGGTACAAGGCCAGGAAAATGACCAAAGAGGTGTGACATGGAAAATGGAGTTTTGATCACGAGGAAGAGGTGCTGAATGTTGTTTTGGCCCATTCTTCGACGATTACGTCTCGGTCCTCCATGCTCATGGCGCTGTATTTTTTAAACATACCCAATCCGCCTTTTTTCCTGCGCCATGTGGCAAATTGTAAAAAGTGCTCCTTGCACAGCGATTGTGTTCCTGCAGGGGCGTACAGAGGTTCGGTACATCCTCCAATCACACACGAATCAGCATTCATGTCCAGGTCCTCCTTTTAAGTTCGACTGGCAGTGTTCAATAGTCGAAGTATGCCCAACCGTGAGGTGAGAAGGCAATCGATTCACGCCAGGACGATTAAGAATTGTATCTGAATGTCGTATGAGTAGATGGGAGTGTTCCCTTGCTTTCTCTGTCAAATGGCGGGTATCGTAGGCACCCAGTTTAGGTAACCAATTCGACATATATTGACAGTGTCGTTGAAGAAAGGAGCGTGTTCTGTGTTGACAGCTAAAGATGTGTTTGAACAAACAAGAGATGCCGCCCTGGCTGCCACGAGTGCGGATGAAAAACCCCTTCAGATCAATTACCCAGCATTAGAGGGAAAGATTGACCGCGTATTGGCGGGGCGAAAGATTGCATTGCTTCATATTAATAAATTCCTCCCGGAAGGGTATGAGGATCAAGGTCGGTTTAACCTCATTGTGATGACCAGCGGCAATGTCCTGTTTGATATGGTTATTGGAGATTCCTATTTTCGCTACGATGTGTTCTCCTGTTGTGATCTGGATAAAATCCAATTGATTGATGGAACGTGGGACAATAAAGAAAATCGAACCGAAGACTCGTTCTTGAGCCTACGACTCATGCATGGGGATGAGGCCCACATTCTTCTGGCTCTTAGTGATGATCAACGGGAACCGGTTTTAGCGATTGCAGATAAGATTTCTCAGAGCCGGCATCCTGAAAAAGGGTGATCGCTTTCGGATGATGATGGAAGCTTTGCTTTGAAGTCTTGCAGCCGTTTAAGGAGAAGCCGTGAATGGTAGGCCGCTGACCAAGGCCG
>DOFS01000377.1 GCA_003523945.1 Nitrospiraceae bacterium
TCAAACATTACCTTGGGTGTATAAAAAGCTCATTGGGGATAAATAAGGTAAATCCTGGGGATACCTTATTACAAATATTTTAAAAAACCAAGTTAGGATGTGCGATTTTCTGGAATACATAATGTCAATGCAATGCCTCTTTTGACTTATGAGTTGATCTATATTCGAAAAGCTCGGGGTTCGACCTTGCATTTAACTTATTTATTTGCCCATCGGCCACTGACGTCGTCCAAACCGTGATAAGAAAGCCTGTTCTAGCGCCTCTAAACCATCCATTAGGCCGACCTGGAGTAGCTTGAAGGTTCTGTGCCAACTCTTGACGCCGAGTAAGCTATCAAAAACAGGTCATCTTCACTGTCGAGCTCATCAATGGACCGTTTTCTGTCCAAGGCTCGGTAATAAAGCTTGCTAAAGACCTTTTCTTTCGCGATACGGGACTTCTATTCCGACAATTTCGCCTGCCCCTCCTGGCAACGTAAGCAGACTACCTGGCGGTGGTCGGAAGCCGCGTAGTATTAGCCACAGCTGCCGTCATCCATGCACTGGGGTTGTTGTGCAATGGTAGAGGGTGCGGTGGTTTGTTCCACATCAGGAACACATAGCAGTGCCTTCTCCGAAGCAGAACATCAAGCGGAAGTGGGGATTGCAAAAGATCGCTTATAGGCATCTGAAGGCTTGGAACTACGAAAGTCCATGCAACGTAGGGAGCTTTCGGATCTATTTTTCATCGTTTCTCCTGGACAAATACGGCCAAAGTCTGCATATGATCTAGAAATTTTAAGTCTCGCCCTCCTGGCCCAAACCCAGATGGACTGTTTAGTTGAAGGGCTTCAACCTCTTCTCACTTAAACACTCCAACTCTGTGGAAAGTTAAAAAATTTGGGATGTCTGGGCGATTATAACTAAAGCAGAACATTGCCGATGAGTTCCATGGATAAACGTTGGATGATAGACAGATTCCGTGTCGTTTTGCGAAATGCCAATGAAAAAATATCGTAATAAGCCATTGAGTTAGTTGAATTTTCTGATATGCTTCTGATTTAAGGAACAGAAGGTAAAATGTCGGATGCTCGGTGGTATCTCATTCATAGTAAAAACCGTCAGGAAGAGGTGGCGGAGCTGAACCTACGACTGTTGGGTGTTGAAACATTTTGTCCACGTTTGAGGGAATTGGAATCCACTCGAAGTAAAGCTCAAAAAGAGGGAGAAGTCTTATTCCCTGGGTATCTCTTTATCAAAGTGGATATGGCGACCCATTACCGGAAAGTGACTTACGCTCATGGAGTTCTGAGGGTTGTCAAGTTTGGCACAAAACCAGCGGTAGTGGAGGCGGAAATCATTGACTCGATTAAGGAGAGAGTTCACAATGGGTTTGTTTTAAAATCGCATTCCGCTCCTTTAGAATCTGGACAAATTGTTCGAATCAATAAGGGGCCTTTTCATGGTTTTAATGCAATTTTTGAGCAGGAACTAAATGGGACTCAACGAGTTGCTCTTCTGATGAAAACCGTAGCCTTTAATGGCCGCGTGGTTCTTGATCGGAATTGTTTAGTGTTGAAATGAGACATTCTTCAGCTATTTTTCGTTCACTTTCACTTTGACCCCATGTTCAAAGTATCATGCGAGTAACACCCCCTAAGTTATCGTAGGATCAATTTAAAAGTTTCAAGGAACAATCATATATTTTAGGGCGCAGTTCCTTGGCCAGTTACAATAATGCGACAAAAGACGCATGTCTTGTGATTTCTATTAAACATACGTTTCCTTCTGTGCACTCCGAATGATTTCGATATTTATTTGGGTGGAGGAAACTAGACGTTAAAGTGAGTAATTCAGCTAGCTGGGTATGGCGGCAGCTTGTCTAGTTTTCAGCATACGAAGGGTATTTCCATACCCCAAGCCCATACGGCGAAGTGTGGTTTAAATCTGGATGAAAACTGGCATAATTTTAAAATTGTGTGATCCATTGCGAAAAACTGGTCAAAGTAAGCAGGAGGTAGAAGGACTTAAATTGGAGGTCAACCCAAAAAGCTATGTGACATTTTTCCGTTTTTTCCCTGAAACGAGGATGACCTTTGCAGAATTTTCAAGTTGGGTGGTTTTCTTAGGTCTCTCATGTCGCTTCTGCCAGGATTATAAGCCTCAGGGACTATTCTCGAAATCTGCTGTAGAAAAATAACATGGTAACCTCAGACTTTCTGGTAATTGGCGGGGGAATAATTGGCATTAATGTCGCACGCCAACTGAAACGGAAGTTTTCTGATGCGATGGTAACGATTATTGAAAAGGAAAATTTTTGTGGCGCTCACGCCAGTGGTCGGAATAGCGGGGTGTTGCATGCTGGATTTTATTACTCCCCAGAAAGTTTGAAGGCCAAATTTACCCGTCTTGGGAATAAATCGCTGACGGAATACTGTGAATCCAAGAAGATACCTATGAATAGGTGTGGAAAGCTCGTTGTGGCCAAAGATTGTAGCGAGCATCCGGCACTTGACGAACTCCTCAGGCGAGGAAAAGCAAACGATATTGAATTACAAGGCATTACCGAGGTGGAAGCCAAATCAATTGAGCCCCGAGCAAAAACCTGCCAGCGAGCCCTGTTTTCTCCAACAACCTCAACGGTCGATCCAACAAAGGTTTTGCAATCAATGACCAGAGATGCCATTGATGAAGGTGTGCAAGTTCGTTGCGGGGTTCAGTACCTTAAGAAAACGCAGGAGGGAATTTTTACGTCAGCCGGTACTTTTCAGGTTGGGTATCTCATCAATGCGGCGGGTCTTTATGCAGACAAAATTGCAAAGGATTTCG